>JANOIK010001126.1:0-2331 GCA_031407585.1 Planctomycetota bacterium
CTGGGGCGTCACCGGCTGGCGGCTCGGCTGGGTGCACGGGCCCGCGGCGCTCATCGACAAGATGACGATGCTGCAGCAGTACACGTTCGTGTGCGCCCCTCACCCGCTGCAGTGGGCCGCCGTTGCGGCGCTCGATGTCGACATGAGCGCCCAGGCCGCCGACTACGCCCGCCGCCGCGATAGCGTGATCGGCGGCCTCACCGACGCCGGGTACCGCGTGGCCCCGACCGGCGGCGCCTTTTACGTCTTCCCCGAAGTCCCCCCTGGCCGCGGCTCGGGGCAGGAGTTTGTCGCCCGAGCCAACGAAAACGAGCTGCTCGTGATCCCCGGCGGCATTTTCAGCCGCCGCGACACTCATTTCCGCATTTCCTACGCTGCCAGCACGGCCACGCTCGAACGGGGGATCGAAGTCCTCCGGAAGCTCAACAAATGAGAGAAACTCGCAAAACCCCGGAATGCCGCGAGAAAACGGTTGCATTCGGGCCCCGCTTGGCGACAATGAGCGGCACGGAGTCGCTCGTCTTTTGCTGGGTCGTAAGTCAGGTCGGATCGCCGTCGCGCTGGTTGCAGAGCATTTGCGCCGCTGCGCGCGTCGCTTCCACTGTTCCTTTTACGAAGGTAAGCATCATGAGAACACGGTTTGTTGGCTTGCTCTCCGCTGCGCTGGCCGCCTCGTTGTTGGCGGTCTCCTCCGCACACGCGGTGGTGCACACGTACCAGGCATTTCTCGACGGGCCGTCGGAGTCGCCCGTCAACGCGTCGCCGGGCACCGGCTTTGCTCAAGTCTTGTATGACGACGTTGCCAAAACGCTCACCATCTCGGCGACGTTCCAAGGCCTCACAGGAACGACGTCGGCCGCGCATATCCATGCGGTCGTTGGCAACACGCCTCCCACGACAGCCGGCGTTGCGGTGTCGCCGGGAACGTTGACGAACTTTCCGCTGGGCGTGACGGCCGGCAGCATGCCTCCCACGGTGTTCAGCCTCACCAGCGCGAGCACGTATACAGGCTCGTTCGTCACTGCCAATGGCGGCACGTTGGCGAGCGCCGAGGCGGCCCTGATCGCGGCGATGAACAACTCGCCGGCGCATCCCACGGTTCCTAGCCGCGCGTACTTCAACATCCACAGCAGCACCTTTGGCGGCGGCGAAATTCGCGGCTTCCTGGTGAAGGTCCCCGAGCCCGCGACGATCGGCATGGCGGGAACGATGTTGCTGGGCCTCGTGTCGGCGGTGCGCCGACGCCGCAAGTAAGGGCCCCTCGCGCGAGCGGTCCCAAGTCGCAAGCCGCCGCGCGTCGATGATTTCGATACCGACAGAGCCTGGTCAAGCCGCCGCGCTTGACCAGGCTCGCGTCGTATCGGCCAACGGAACAGATAGCTCGCGGGTCGAGATCGCTTCAGTCGGACGTACCGTGAAAAGCTTCGGCGCCCTCGCATGCACGTGGCTCGTCGCGCTCCCTGCGCGCGGCCAAGAGATTTATTACTTCGCCGCCCTAAGCGGGACCGCCGCGTCGCCGACCAACGGTTCGGCGGGCGTCGGCTCCGCGCTGGTGTACGTCGATCTCAGCACCTACTTCCTGCACTTCGACGTGAGCTACTCGGGCCTCGACGGAGTCGTCACGGGCGCCCACCTTCACGGCCTCACCGCCATGCCTGGCATGGGCGCCGCCGGCGCCGCGACGCCGGGCCCAACTTGAATGGGTTTCTCACCGGCTTCTCGTCGGGGCTGTACCACGGCGTCTTCGATCTCAATCTGGAGTCGACGTACGACCCAGGGTTTCTCGCCAACTTCGGCGGCACAGCCGCGCAAGCGGCGAGCGCCATGCTGTTTGGCCTGACGAACGGGCGCACTTACTTCGACATCCATACAGACGACTTCCCCGGCGGGGAGATCAGCGGTTTCGTGGCGCCGGCGCCCACGGCCGACTTCGATCACAACGGCCGCGTCAACGGGGCCGACCTCAACTTATGGACCATCGGATTCGGGCCGAGTTCGTATGCCGACGCCGATCACGACGGCCACACCGACGGGGACGACGTGCTCCTGTGGCAGCGACAGCTCGGCAGTG
The DNA here is from genome assembly GCA_031407585.1 of Planctomycetota bacterium. GTDB lineage: Bacteria > Planctomycetota > Planctomycetia > Pirellulales > Lacipirellulaceae > Lacipirellula. Next base: position 2,072 of record JANOIK010001126.1, read on the forward strand.
GAACACAGATCCCGGGGCATCACCATGCGACGCCCGCGGGCCACGCCGTGCCCGAACCCGCGTCACTTGCGGCGGCGGCCCTCGCCTTCGCCGGCCTGGCGGCGGCGCGCCGCTCCCAAAAAAAGAAGAGCCGGGTCAAGCAAATCGCTCGACCCGGCTCTTCGCATATGGCAGCGTAACTTATACGTCGGCGCCCAATAGCTCATGGCTCCGCGTGAACGTTACGCGCTCGTGTGTTTACGCACTTTTCGTCGCGGGGG
>JANOIK010001129.1:0-14767 GCA_031407585.1 Planctomycetota bacterium
CGTGACCGCGGCTCAGATGCCGCGCTCTCCGCTAGTCAAAATCCGTGATCCGCATCGGCTCGTTCGATTCCCTGGCGGCAGGTTTCACGCCGATCCAGGCGCCGAGCACGCCGAATGCCACGGCCGTGATCGCAACGTAGCTGGCATACTTTTCGACAGCCTCTTCGCCGGCTTTCGCGCCCGCCTCCTCGGCATGTTCCGGGTCTCTCATTCCGGCCATGAAGCCTGCCCCGGCGGCCACGAAAAAGAATCCCATCACAAAAAAAATGCAGGCCAACGCAATCCCGATGAGCAATCGCTTCATGGACTTGGCGCCTTTCGCCGCAGAGGGATTTCGCTCCGACGCACTGGCGTACCACGCACCAAAACCCTAGCTTACCGGCGCTAACGGTTATGACAATTGCACGACGCCGGAGGTTACGGAGGTAGTCAACTGTGCTCGGCAAACGTCAGAATGTGATTCTTATTCGGCCCCAAGCGTCCGCCAACGCGACTAAATGTCCTATCCCGCCCACGACCTGTTGATCATCGGCGTCATCATGACGCTGGGCAGTCTGTTGCAGGGGGCCTTAGGCTTCGCCTCGGGACTCGTGGGCGTGCCGCTGTTGGTGCTCAGCGGCTTCTCGCTGCTCGAGGCAACAGTCATCAACTTCATCTCCACCGGCGTGCAGAACGTTGCCGGGGCGCTGCAACTCAGCGAGCATCTCGAATGGCGCGACGTCGCCTGGCCCACGGCATTGCGCGCGATCGGGCTCCCCTTCGGACTCTACGCGCTGGGGCAAACCCAATACCTGGACCAAGGCATCGTCAAACAGATCATCGGCGTGTTCCTGCTCACGAGCGTGCTGCTGTTGACGCTGCTTCGCGTGCGACCCCGCGACGTGGCGCCCTTTTCTTGGACCGCCGCCGCGTTTTTGTCCTCGGGCTTTCTCATGGGCTTCGGCGCCATCGGCGGCGCCCCGATGGTCATGTACGTCAACAGTCTCACCTGGAGCGCCGCCAAGAGCCGCGGGTTTCTCTTTGCGTGCTCGGCGACGCTCGTCCCCGTGATGGCCGTGCTGCTCGCATGGAAGTTCCACGCCGGTGCGGCCAAGCCCGCCGTCGCCGCGCTCATGATCATGCCGCCCGTGATCATCGCCCTGGTAATCGGCCTGAAGCTCGGCCACACCATCGACAAAGCCCGCTTCCGCCGCCTCACCTACGGCCTGCTCCTCGTGGTCTCGATCTTCGCGATCCTCAGCCCCTGGCTGGTCGCCGCACCTCCTGCACGCAACAGTCACTCGCCATCGCTGCCGGAAGTGTCCGCAGATGACGCAGATGGCCACAGATAATACGAGAACAAAGTTCTCCAAATCGCCCGCTATCCCCTTCATCCCTTATCCTAATCTGCGATCATCTGCGGACAACTCTTCTCTATCCACATCAGCGTTGAAGGCTGTCATCCATGTATACGCCGGCCTCGGACCGTTACGACTCGATGCTCTACAACCGTTGCGGGCGTAGCGGCATCAAACTTCCCGCTGTGTCGCTGGGGCTGTGGCACAACTTCGGCGGCGTCGACTCGTTCGACGTCGCCCGCGCCATCGTTCGACGAGCGTTCGACCGCGGCGTCACGCACTTCGACCTCGCCAACAACTACGGCCCGCCGCCGGGCAGTGCTGAGGAAAACTTCGGCCGCCTGCTACGCGAGGATCTCGCGCCCTACCGCGACGAGCTGATCATCTCGACCAAGGCCGGCTATCTCATGTGGCCCGGCCCCTACGGTGAATGGGGCTCGCGCAAGAACCTGCTGGCGAGCCTCGATCAATCGCTGCGGCGGCTCGGCCTCGATTACGTCGACATCTTCTACTCACACCGCCCCGACCCCGACACGCCGCTGGAGGAAACGCTCGGCGCCGTCGCCACGGCGGTACGGCAGGGCAAGGCGCTCTACGCCGGCATCTCGAACTATCGCCCCGACATGGCCCGGCAGGCGTGCCGCATTCTGCGCGAGCTGGGCTGCCCGTGTCTCATCCACCAGCCCAAGTACTCGATGTTCGAGCGTTGGATCGAAGGCGGCCTGCTCGACGTGCTCGAGGAGGAAGGCGTGGGGTGCATCCCGTTCTCGCCGCTCGCCCAGGGCCTGCTCACCGAGCGCTACCTGCACGGCATCCCCGCCGACAGCCGCGCCGCCAAGCCGCACGGCTTTCTGCAGCAGGAGCAAGTTACCGAGGCCGCGATCGCGAAGGTGCGCCGGCTGAACGACCTCGCGAAGACGCGCGGCCAGTCGCTGGCCCAAATGGCGCTCGCGTGGGTACTGCGCGACCCGCGCATCACCACCGTTCTCATCGGAGCGAGCAGCGTGGCCCAACTCGACCAGAATCTGGCATGCCTCAACCGCCGCGAGTTTTCCTCCGAAGAATTAGCTACAATAGAGCAGGTGCTTGCCAGCTAAATGCCTAGGGGCCGCCGAGATTCGCATGGCCATTGCCGTTCCCATCGACCGCGAAGAAATCGCCAGCTACTGTCGGCGGTGGAGCATTCGTGAATTTGCTCTGTTCGGGTCAGTACTGGGAAGCGACTTCAGGTCGGACAGCGACGTCGACGTGCTGGTGACCTTCAGCGACGAAGCTCCCTGGAGTCTCTGGGATCTCACGCTCATGCGCGACGAGCTTGTCGCCCTGTTTGGGCGAAACGTTGACATCGTCGAAAAACGGGCGATTAAAAATCCCCACCGTCGGCGTACCATCCTTGGCGCTTACGAGGTGATTCATGCCGCCTGATGAACGCGACCTCGCGTATCTCTGGGACATGCTGCACTACGCTCGGGCGATCGTCGCTGAATCCGCCGGCAAGACCATTGACGACTACCGTGCCGATGAGAATTTCCGCTTGGCAATTGAGCGGCGAATTGAAATCATCGGCGAGGCCGCGACGCGCGTCTCGCAGTTCTTCCGTGAGGCGACTCGACATATCCCATGGCGCGCCATTGTTGCCCAACGCAACGTATTGGCTCACGCGTACGGCGAGATTGACGACGAGCGAGTCTGGAACGTCGTCGTGCTCGATATTCCTCGCTTGATCGAGTGGTTAAATGACCTGACAGCAGATTCGCCGTCGTAGCCATTTACCGAATGCGTCCCCGGCGTAGTCCCAGAGCCGCGCATCCCAGCATCGCAACGAGCGCCGCGCTCGTCGGCTCCGGCACGCCCGCCGCGGCCGCGACTGCGGGGGGCGACGACCCAAGCTGGCGCTGCCAGATGAGCAGGTCGTCGCCGTTGACGATGTTGTCCCAGTTCGCATCCCCATCGGCGTGCGTCGCGCACAGCATGCCGAAGTTGTTGCGAATCTTCGTGAGGTCGGTCGACGTCACCAGGCCGCTCGAGTCGAAGTCCGCATTGTACGGCAGCGGCGCCGCAAGCTGCGAATCGCCCAGGATCATCCGCGCGCTGAACTCCGCGCCCGGCGCATTGGTGGTGACGTCGAGCGTGACCAGCACGTCGAGATTCCCCGAGAGGCCGGCGTACGTGCCCAGATCAACCACTTGGTTGGCAAAATAGGTGCAGTACTGTGAATCGAACGTGAATGTCGAATCCACGGTCACTAGGTTTTCCACCTGGACGCGGAATCGAATCGAATCGACTCCCGTGTCGATGCCCGTCGGATCGAGCATGCCCAGCAGCAGGTGATCGAGCGACAGCCCAGTGACGTCGATCGAGAATTGAGCGCTGCTCGTGTAAGTTTGCGAGATGCCCGCCACGGCGCTGCCGTAGCCGCCGCCGAGCGTCGCGATTCCAAACACGTCGCTGAGCGACCCCGGGCCTTCGCCCGAGACGTTGAACGTGCGCGCCACGCGGTTGTTGGCGCCCAGGGCTGCCAGGGAGTCGACCGCTAGGGGCGAGCCGGTAACGTAAGCAGCGCCTTCGAGGCCCGCGGCAAGCGACTGCAGTGCCGGCGTTTCACCGATCGACGCCTGCGATTGAGCGTGACTCGACGAAAGCAGCGGCGCCGTGGAAAAAGCCTGCAAAATGCCGAAGCGCCCCCCTTGGGTCACGGCAATGGCTTGCGAGAAACCCGACGCCCCCCCGGCGGTCGCATTGGCAACGGCCGAACCTGGCAGGCGCCCCGTTCCGCCGTGCGCATTGGCGTACGCGTTGACCTGCCCTAGGCCCGTGGCCATTGACGTGGACGACGCGTCGCCGCCGGCGCCCACCAGCGAGCCATCGCCATACGCGGCGCCGCCGAACCCGGCCGTTGCCGTGCTTTGCGAAACGACTTGCAGCGTCCCCATGCTGGACGCGGTCGCGGAACTCGTCGCATTGGCCCCGTTGCCGCCATTGGCAAATCCGACGTCGGCATGATTGTACCCCGTGGCCCCGAGGCCGCCGACGGCTCCGTCGTACACGCTGACGATGCTATTGCCCAGGGCCGTGCCGACGCTGGAACTGAAGGCGGCGCCGCCGTTACCGGCAGTCGTCCCGCCGACCGCCGCAAACACGTCGCCGCCATTGCCTCCGGTCGCGTAACCATTCACGGTCACATTCTGTCCCAGAAGGTGCGAAATGCCTGTCGCCGTCGAGGACGCGACGCCGCCGTGACCGCCGCTTGCGCCGCCGGCATTGGCGTCCAAGAGGCGACCGAGTCCACCTCGTCCGCCATTGGACGTGGCATTCGCAATGACATGTCCGCCGATGTTAGTGGCGTGAGTGGTGGCCGTTCCCGAGGCGCCGTTGGCGGCGATGCCGCTGCTGGCGGTGCGGTCGCCGCTCCCTCCACCAGTGGCATAAGTGGCGAGGGTGAAGCTCGCCGTGTTCTTAGAGCGGGTCAGCGAGCTGGCGCCCGCGCCCGCTGAACCGCTCGCGCCGCTAAAAACGCCCCCGGCTCCGCCTCCCGCGGCAACTTGGGTCAGGGAGAGCCCCAACGGGTTGTCGCCGTCCACCTGGTTGATGAGCGAAATTGCCGCGCCTGAGCCTGAGTTACCGCTGCCATTGTGCACGTAGCCGCCAGGGCCCCCGGTCGCTGCGCCTACGAGCGCCACGACGCCCGTCGTCGAACTGCCGCTCAGCGTACCGAGCACCGCTGTGCCGCCGTTGCCGGCGTTTGCGGAGCTGAATGAGGGGCCCCCGTTTCCGCCGGTCGCCGTGCCGATGAGATTCACCGTTCCGCCGGTCGAAGTCGCCGTAAGTCCGCCGAACGTGGCGCTGCCGCCGTGGCCGGCGTTGCCCGAGTCGTTGGCCGTGCCGCCGTGGCCGCCGTAGGCGCTGGCTGCGCCGTTAATTGTCGAGGCGTTCGTCAGGTCAATATCGGCCGCGGCCGAGGCCCCATCGCCTGCGTTTGAAGGACCGCTGCTTACGCCGCCGTCGCCAGCGGTGGCATTGCTTGTCGCCGCCAAGGAGCCGCCGGCCGGATTGCTCGTGGTCAACGAGGAGCTTGCGCTGCCGGCGACGCCGACGGCGCCCGTGATGGTCGCGCCGCCATTGCCGCCCCGTGCGTACTGGTAGAGATTCAAGCTTCCTGAAGTCGAGCCCTGCGCGGAATTAAAAAGGTTCGCAGCGGCCCCGCCGCCTCCGCTTGCTCCGCCGATTCCGAGTCCGCCGTGTCCGCCATTTTGCTGCGCAACGACTTGGACGACTCCTCCGCCGGTTGAAATCCCCGACACCGTGCCCGTCGTGCCGATTCCGCCGTTGCCGGCCGACGCGCCCACGCCGAAGGCGCCGCCGCCGTTGCCGCCGGCCGAAGTGCTCTGCACGTACACCGATTGCGAGCCGGCGTTCGATCCGGTCGCGGAGCTCGAGGCGCCGGCGCCGTTGCCGCCCGAGGCGAAGCCGACGTTGGAATGGTTCGAGCCCGCGCCGCCCGCGCCGCCGGTCGCGGCATCGAAGATCTGGACAAAGCTGTTGCCGCCCGACGTACCGGTCGTGTTGCTCGTGCCGCTCGCGCCTTGTCCGCCCGACGTGCCGTCAACTGCGGCGTACGCGTCGCCGCCGGCGCCGCCGGTCGCCGTCGCGCTCGCGTTAACATTGTAGTCGCTCAGCGTCGATGTGGCCGTGGTCACGGCAAGGGCCAACGCGCCGTTGCCGCCGCTGGCTCCGCCGGCGTTGGGATCGACCAGCCCGCCAAATCCGCCGCCGCCGCCGGTCGCGCTGGTCGTCGAGGAAACGCTTCCGCCGCTGTTGGTGGCATGGGCTACGGCCTGCGCCGTGGCGCCGTTGCCGGCCGCCCCGCCGTCGGCCGTGCGATTTCCACCCGCGCCGCCGCCTGCCGTCGTCGAGAGGCCCAAGCTGGCCGTGCTCTTAACGCGGGTGAGCGAGCTGGATGCGCTGCCCGCGGCGCCGATGGCGCCGGTGGTCGCGTTGCCCGCCGCGCCGCCGAATGCGCTCTGCGTAAGGTTGACGCCGAGCGCGTTGTTGCCGTCGACCTGATTGAGCAGCGCAATGTCGGCGCCCGTGCCGCCGGCGCCGGCGCCCGAGGCGCTGCCGCCACCGCCGCCCGTGGCCGTGCCGGTGAGCGAGACATTCCCCGTTGTCGACGCGCCCGTGAGCGTGCCGAGCGTGGCCGCGCCGCCGTTGCCCGCGTTGCCCGCGGCCGTTGAGTTGCCGCCGACGCCGCCGGTGGCTGCGCCGGTGAGACCGACGCTCCCGCCGGTCGACGAGGCGGTCAGGCCGGCGAATGTCGCGGCGCCGCCGTTGCCGCCGCTGTTCCCGCCCGACGAATCGCCGCCCGCCCCGCCGCGCGCGGTCGCGGCGCCGATGATCGCGGCGGCGTTGGTCAGATCGAGGTCCGCGGTCGCCGAGCCGCCAAGGCCCGCGCTGCCGCCGCCGCTGCCTGCGCCCCTGCCGCCGTCGGCCCAGCTCGCGGCGTTCAGGCTGCCGCCTCCCGGGTTGGAGGCCGTGAGCGCCGAGCTGGCGACTCCCGCCGCGCCGATAATACCTGTTCCGGTTCCACCGCTATCGCCGCCGCGGGCGTATTGGCTCAGCCCCAGCGAGCCGGAGGTGGTTCCGCTCACTTTGTTGACGAGGTTGGACGCCGCGCCCGCGCCGCCTGCCGCGGCGCCGACGCCAACTCCCCCGGCGCCGCCCCGCTGCTCCGCGGTCACCTGAACCGTGCCGCCGCCGGACGACGATCCCGTCACCGTCCCCAACGCGGCAGCCCCGCCAGTGCCGGCTAGGCCGCCAGCCCCGTAGGCGTAGCCGCCCGCGCCGCCGGTCGAGGCCGCGAGCACGCTCACCGCGTGGTTGCCCGCGTTGGAACCGGTGGCCGAACTGGTGGCCATCGCCCCCTGCCCGCCGTGGGCAAAGCCAACGTTCGAATGATTGGCGCCTGTTCCGCCAGCGCCGCCGTTGGCGTAGGCCTCGCTCTGCGTGTAACTGTTGCCCAGCGACGTGGCGGTCGCCGAGCTCGTCGCGGCGGCGCCAACGCCGCCGGTCGTCCCGCCGACCGCGGCCCACGAGTTGCCGCCAATGCCGCCGTTAGCGGTGCTGTTGACGTAGTTGGCCTGCAGGTCGAGCACCGTCGAGCCCGTGGCCGTCGCGTTCGCTGTCGCTCCCTGCCCGCCGCTGGAGCCGCTGACATGCGGATCGATCAGCGATCCAAACCCGCCGCCGCCGCCTTGAGCCAGGGCGTAGACGCTCGAGGCGCCGGTGTTATTTGTGCCGTTACTCGTCGCCGTGGCGGTTCCGCCGTTTGCCGCGACGCCGCTGGCTGCCGTGCGTGCGCCGCCTTGGCCGCCCCTGGCCGTCGAACTGATCGTCAATGCTGCGGTGCTCTTGGTGCGCGACAGCGAGCTCGACGCGGCGCCGCCGACGCCGGACACGCCGCTCGTCGAGTCGCCGCCAAAGCCGCCGGCCGCGTACTGCGTCAGTGAAATTCCGATGGGGCTGGCGCCGTCCAACTGGTCGAGCAAACTCATCGCCGCGCCAGCGCCACCGTTTCCTGTGCCCGTTGAAAAACCGCCGCCGCCGCCGGTGGCGTTGCCGGTCAGCGTGACTGGCCCCGAAGATGATGTGCCGGTGAGCGTGCCGAGGCTTGCCGCGCCACCCGCGCCGGCATGGCCTGAGCCGCTGGTGGCGCCGCCGTTTCCGCCCGTCGCGTTGGCCGAGCCATAGAGCGTTGACGTGTTCGACAGATCGATATCGGCATTGGCCGTGGCGCCGATGTTCCCAGCGGCCGCGCCGCCCGCCGTGCCGGCGTTTCCGCCGAAGGCCGACGTCGTTGCCGAGAGCGTGCCTCCGCCCGGGTTGCTCGTGGTAAGCGTCGAGGTTGCAGCGCCTGCCGCGCCGCCGGCGACCAACTCGCTGCCGCCGCCATTCCCGCCGAAGACGAATTGTCGCAACTCGAGCGTTGCGCCGGTGCTGCCGCTCACCTCATTGTTGGCCGTGGTTGCCGCGCCGGCGCCGCCTACTGCTCCTGCCGATCCGAAGCCGCCCTGGCCGCCGCGTAACGTGCCATCGACTTGAACATTGCCGGCGCCGCTCGACGTCCCCGTCAGCGTCCCGATGGTTGCCGTTCCGCCGGCGCCTCCCATGCCGCCTACGCCGTAGGCCGAGCCGCCCGCGCCGCCCCGGGGCGCGCTCGCCACATAGACCGATTGCGAGCCGGCGTTCGAGCCGCTGGCCGAGCTCGTGGCGCTTCCGGCGTCGCCGCCATGCGCAAGGCCCACGCCCGACCAATTCTGGCCTCCGCCGCCGTCGCCGCCGTAGGCGTTGTCGGTTAAGGAAACAAAGCTGTTACCCAGCGCCGTCCCGGTCGTGGAACTCGTGCCCGAGGCGCCGGGGCCACCGATGGTTCCGCCAACGACGGCATAGGACCCGCCTCCGCTTCCGCCGGCCGCCTGGCTCGAGGCGCTGATCATCTGGCTATCCATCTGCGTCGTGGACGTGGCGCTGGAAATCGCGGATCCGCCCTGGGCGCCGTTGGACCCGCCAACGAGTGGATCTTGCAGATTGCCCGCCCCGCCGTTTCCGCCGTTGGCGTACGCATACGCGGCGGCGTTGCCGGCGTTGTTGGAAGAGTTCGCCGTGGCTTGAGCCGTGCCGCCGATTCCCCCAATCCCATTCGTGCCGGCGCTTCCGCCGCCGCTGGGAGAGCCCTGGGCGCCAGCCGATCCACCGCGTCCGCCCGTGGCCATGGCCGTCGCGGTCGCGTCGGGCGCCGCCACCGTCGTTGTCTGCGCATTGGCGGTGGCCGCGCCGCCCGCGCCGCCGTTGCCGCCGCTACCAGCGTTGGCGCTCGAATCCACATCGCCGCCGTCGATGCCGCTTCCGCCGTAACCGCCGTCGCCTCCCACGCCGCCCGTGCCATTCGCGGTGTTGTCCGCGTCGGTGGTGATGGCCGAGTTCACGCTCGCCGCGGCTCCGTCGCCGGCCGAGCCCGGCGTGCCGTTGGTCGCGGGATCTCCGTTGGTCCCGGTGTTTCCATTGGTCCCCGGCGTGCCACTAACCGTCACGGTTGCGGCGAGGCCTTCGCCAGTGGCGCCGAGCAGCAGAGACGCCGCCAACAACAAACGCATGGTGGTGCGTCCGGCGCTAGGACCTTGGTGCAGAAGCATGACTTGAGTTCCTTCAAGTGTGATGTCTAAGAATCACGGCGCCGCGCTCCCGAGTCGTTCGGGGCAGTTGCGAAGCGAACCGTGCGAAGGGGAGCCGCCTCCGCTCACGCCTTAGCGTGAACAATGAGCAGCGACGCCGCTGATGCGACCCAAGAGATCAGTATGCGCGACCAAAAGAGACGGCGACTTGGTTGAAAAGGTGAGCGCACGCAACCCCATTCCGCGGACGCGCAAGCGCGAACCGGAGCTGCTGCAATGGCCTGAAAATACCGGTCTGGCGCGGCGTGTCAACTTAAACCGCGCCGAAACCTCGGGTTTTCACGTGGAGAAGATTTTGCCGCCGGGGCTCGCCCCGCGCGTTCCGCGACGCTCTCGCGGGCCAAGCCCCGCCGCTATTGATGTTCAGTTTGCCAATCGAACAACTCCGGGTGGCACGCCCAAGGTCTTCCGCAGGGCGTGGTCCGGCGAAGTGCTGCCACGCCCTGCGGCGGACCTTGGGACGTGCCACCCGTTCGATTGGATTTCTGAACATCAATAAACGGCGCAGGGCGCCTTAGCGCCGGAAGGTCGGCTCGACGGCCGACGCCTGGGCCACCTCGGCGTCTGCCGGCGGAGCGGCCGGGTAGGCTGCCATGACGGGCTCAGTCACGACAAACCCAGTCGCGATTGGCTCAGTCGCGATGAAAGATTCCGTCGGGGCTTTGGCCAAAGCGAGTTGCTCCGCATCACGCTGCATCCGATGGCGCCGCAGCGCTCCCGTCGCGTGGCCCATGCCCGCCCCCAGCGCCATCGTGAACGGTTGGAGCACGGGATTGAACGCGGCCATCTCGCGACCCATCTCGGCGCCGTACTGCGGGCTGAGCGTCCGCACGGCGGCCAGTTGCTCGTTCTGCGAGCCGTGGCTGGCGAGATGGTCCATCGTCAGCCGCTTCGCCCGTCCTTCGGGCATGATGGACAGAATCGGCAGACTGAACACCGACGCGTATGTGCCGGGATAAGACGCGGCCTTCACGATCTTGGCATGCGCGCTCTGCTCCATCGCGAGCGAAGGAATGTCCGAGTAGATCGACACGGTGTCGGTGTAAGGGTTGTAGCTGTCGTTGCCGATCAGCCGTCCCGGCAGAATCGTGTAACCTGCGGTGCGGAGGGCGCCGAACGTGTATCGCCACCCCGCGCCGACCTTCTTGTTGGCGACCAGCCCGCCACTCGTCGCCGGGCGCGTACTGGTTGATCCGTACCTTCGTCCCGCCCAGCCCGCTCACTGCCATGTACTCGGCGATCGATTGCTCGGTCTCCGCCGAGACGCGATGGTTCTCGACGCGCCGATCCCACAGGAGCACTTTCTCGGGTATGCCGAGCGTCCAGCCGACGCCGTCGACAAACCGGTTCGACGCCCCGCGCTCGATCGACGGCGCCGCGAACACGGGATCACTCACCGCGATCGGCGGCTCAGTGCGCCACGTCGCGCAACCCGCGCTGGCCCCGATAACGGCGAACGCACACGCCGCGATGATCGCTCGGCATTTCATGGCAAAGATTCCGAAAAGGGGGCGTCGGCTCAGGCGGGGACGTTTTGTGCTGCGGCAAAACACAGCAATCTCATCGGACTTCGCCGACGTGCGCGCACAGTTTGCCCCAACGGCGTCGCGCCAATTTGTCGGCCGAGAATGATGCCAGCAGAGATAGCGTCGCGGGTGCCATGCCCACGGCTCGGCGTGGGCATGTGAATCGCGCAGAGTATGGCCACTCAGAGCAGTGGCCATGGCACCCCAGTTGTGGGACGCTCGCTACGTCGCGTCGTAGCGCATCAGAATCTCGCCGCCGTCGACCCCCGCCATCCCGGGGAACGTCACTTCGCCGGTCGCTTCGGAAATGGCGGCGCCCAGCTCCGTCACTTGCCGGTAATAGGAGTTCGTCGGCCGCCGGCCCGTGTACTTGCTCGTCAGCTCCTGGCACAGCAGGTCCGCCGCGTCGCGCACCAGTTCGTGCGTCTGCCGCGCCCCGTACAGCGACGTGCACAGCATCGTGATGAGATCCTGGCACCGCAGGCTCAACTCGGCCATCCGGCACTGCCGATCGGCCAGCGCCAGCTGAAACTTGCTCATCGTGCCCGAAATCTCGAGTGCCATGCCGTGCAGCTCCTCGCACGCAAACTCGGCGTGCTTGCGCAGCGCCGCGGGCATCTCGGGCAGGTTGGCCGCTGCCGCGCGCGACAGCCGCCGCGCGATCATCCACTTCGCATAAGGCCACGCCACCGGTGCGAGCGCCCACGCGTGCCGCGGGTTCCACGGATTGGGCTTCTTGATTCCCGCCGCGGCGAGCCGTTTGCCGATCGGTTCGAAGAAATTCTTGCCGTGCTCTTTCACCAGCGACTTGAAGAAGCCCATCGCCAGCATCTCGCCCTCGCCCTCATAGATGCAGGGCGCCAGGTACTCGTGCACGTTGTCGCCAAAGGCGTGGCCGTGCAGAAACGCCCGTCCGCCGTGCGTCTTCATGAACAGCTCGATCGACGCGTGCTTCTGGGCCTCGCTGCCAAAAATCTTCGCGACGATGCACTCCATCTCGCCGCGGTAGCCGCGGTCGATCAGCGTCGAACACCACGCCACGAGGGCGTCGCACCCAGTGATCAGCCCCGCCATCTGCCCGAGGCGCCGCTGCACAAGCTCGCGGTGGGCGATGGGTTGTCCGTACGTGCGGCGAAATTGCGCCCAGGGGATCATGCTCGCCATCATCTGCCGCATGACGCCTGCCGCGTTCGCGCACAGCGCGACGCGTCCCAGGTTCAGCCCGTGATACGCGATCGTGAGCCCATCGCCCCGCCGCGGCGCGAGCAGATTTGCCGCCGGCACGCGGAAGTCCTTGAACACGATGCCGCGGTTATACGTGTGTTTGAGCGCCCACAGTCCGTACTTCCGAAGCTGAAAATGCTCGTTCTCAGCCGCGGGCAGTTCGACGACGAGCACCGCCGGCTTGTTCTCGATATGGCACACCAGCCCGATCGTGCGCCCTGGCACCACATTCGTGATGAACAGCTTCTCGCCGTTGACCACGTAGTCGTCGCCGTCCCGCACGGCCCGCGTCTTGAGCGCGGTGAGATCGCTGCCGGCGCCCGGCTCGGTCAGCGCGAACGCGCTGAGCCGCTCGCCCGATGCGAGCCCCGGCAGGAAGCGTTGCTTCTGCTCATCGCTGCCGAACGTGCGCACGGGGTCGACCGCGCCGATGCAGCCGTGAACGCTCGCGAGCCCCGCGACCGTGGGGTCGATGGTCGCCATCCGCGTGAGAAACGGCGCGAACACCGCGAACGGCGCCGCCTTCCCGCCGAACTCGCGATCGACCAGCAAACCCCAATACCCCGCGGCGCCCAACTCCGCGAGCACGATGTCGGCGATCTTGCCTTCGTCGTTGTGCAGCGTGCGCGCGTCGCGATGCCGCCGCACGATTTCAATGGATGCATCCATCACCGCCTGCACATCGGCCGGCGTCTCGACGGGCACGCTCGCGAACAGATTGACCGGCACGCCGCGGTCCCACACCGCGCGGTGCGCGGGACTGTTCACCGTTTGGTACTGCCGCGCGAACAGTTTTTCCACCTGGTCGTCGGCGGAATCAATCGCCCCGGTGCGCCGCGCCTCGTCATCGCTCTTGCCGCCGAGCTTCAGCGCGGTTTCGGCAAAGGATGTCCCCTCTCCGTCGGGTCGGTCGTCGGCATCGGTAAGTCGCGGTCGAAGTTCAGTCGCCATGGGACATCCTGTGGGCGCAAGAGCAGTGAATACGCTATTCTACCGCTTCGGCAGGGCGCGGCTGGAAGCCCCTGGTAAAACGGCCGCCGGTCCTACAATCCCCCCGCGCGTTCCGACCGGAACCGTCGCCGCGTGGAACGGGCGATTCCTCGGTCTTCTCGCTTTGGCGACAGCCCAACAAATGGACGAGCGCCCTCAACCTTGGACAGCCCCGCGGCCGACGCGACGGTCGTTCGGCGTTACCGCCACCGGCCCATTCGCGATCTTGGCGCTCCTCGTCATGGCGAGCGGCTGCGTGCGTGAAAGCGTCTCACCCGACGCCGCCGACTACCACTATAAATGGTGGGTATGGCTGTGGGGTTTGACGCCGCTGGTGCTTGCGGTCGTCATCGTGCGCAAGTATCCGACCACGTGGATCGACGGCGCTTGGCGCCCCTGGTGGATGTTCCGCGAGTGGAATCTGGCCGACGACGGTCGACTCGTCGGCTGTCTCGTGTTCGCGATCATTGCGCCGTTCCAACTGTGCAATCGCGTGTCGGTCGATCACTTGGGGATGCAGTCGGACAACGCGCTCGGACTGCGCGCGCTGCGCCGCGTGGCGTGGACCGACGTCAGCCGCGTCGATGTGAAGACCGCGTCGCCCGTCGGTCCCTGGACGCCGGACCAAGACCGGGCCCATCGCAAGGCGCCCGATTTGGTCGTCGTGCTCAAGGACGGTCGCACCGAGGAATTTCGAGGTTGGCTCGTCGCCGACGCCCGGCCGGAAATCGAGCGCCGAGCCCGCGCCGCAGGAATCATAGTCGTCGAAACCGATGCCCCCGGCGCGGCGCCGCCGGGGCCTGCTCCGCTAGCGCCGCCACCGTTCGCGCCGCCGCGACAGCCGCCGTTCGGCGGTCCACCGAGGCGAGGGTTGTGAGATGAAGCAGTTTCTCGAGCGAATTCTCGGCCGCGGACCCGCCGTCGCGTCTGCATCGCATCCCGGGCGTCTCCGCGCCAATGTCTGGCGCGTGGCGGCGAGCTACCCCTTCTGGCCCGTGACGCTCGCCATCGTGTGGGTGTTGGGACTTCTCGCGGTCATCGACGGCTTTCACATCGCGGCATTCGCGTTTCTCGCGTTCGCCACCTACGCCAACGCGGCCTGGTGGTGGGACATTCGCGGGTGGTTCGCGCGCGGCGACGTCTGTCCCGGCGCCATCGTCAGCACGAAGCCGCTGCTCGTGGCGACGCTGACAGATCTCACCGCTGGCGAGGGCAGCTACCCGGCCGTGAAGGTTCGCCGCGAGCCTGCAAGGCGCTGGGCCGCGGCCGCCGTCAAAGTGGGCGCTCCGGTTGCCAGCGTTGCGCGTTACGATGGCGTCCTCGGCAACGTGCATTGGTCCAACTTTCATCCCCGCGCGGCGCAATGTGCCGTCGCCGACGAGTCCGAGATCAAACGGCTCCTCGGCGAAATCGACAAACCCCGCTGGGCCGCCCTGGAGGCCGCCATCCGTCAGCTCCCCAA
>JANOIK010001148.1:0-3718 GCA_031407585.1 Planctomycetota bacterium
TCGGGCAAGGTGCAGCACACGGTCATGGGCGCCAAGGGCCCGATCGACTCGCTGAAGCACGCGCTGCACTCGACGGAGTTTCTGGGCTACGACGCGACGGAAGCCGACGCCGTGGTGAAGGGCATCGTGGCCGGCAAGGCGCCGCACGACCAGCTTTGCGATCGCATGGACGAAATCAACCACGCCGAGCCGCTGCGCGTGGTGCTCGACCGGACGCCGTTCTACGGCGAGAGCGGCGGGCAAGTCGGCGACGTCGGCAAGCTTGTCGGCGAGGGCTGCGAGTTCGAGGTCACTGATACGCAAAAGGACGGCGCCCTGGTGATTCACATCGGCCACTTGCGCGGCGGCGTGCTGCGCGAAGGCGCCAAGGTGCGGGCGGTCGTCAACACGGAGCGACGCGACGGCATCCGTCGGGCGCATTCGGCAACACACATCCTGCACTACGCACTGCAGAAGAACCTGGGCACGCACGCACAGCAGCAGGGGTCGAAAGTCGACGACGATTGGCTGCGGTTCGACTTTACGAACCTGAGTCCGGTCGCGGCCGAGCAGCTCACAACGATTGGCGCGGACGTGGCGGAGCGGGTCGCGGCCAAGGAGGCCATCGGTTGGCAGACGCTGCCGCTGGCCGACGCGCGGAAGCAGGGCGCCATGATGCTGTTCGGCGAGAAGTACCCCGACCCGGTGCGGATGGTGTCGATGGGCGGCTTCAGCAAGGAGCTGTGCGGCGGCACGCATCTGACCAACACGGGCGACGTGACGGCGTTTGAAGTGCTGAGCGAAGAGGGCGTGTCGGCGGGGACGCGCCGCATCGTGGCGCTCACCGGCCGGCGGGCGAACGAGCATCGGCAAAAGACGCTCACCGAGTTGCAAACGGCGGCCGCGCGTTTGGGCGTGACTCTGCTGGACACGCCGCGGGCGGTGCACGATTTGGTCGAGCGACGGCGGGAGCTGAAACGTGCGCTCGACGCAGGTGTGAAGCCCAATGTTGCGCCGGCGACCAAATCCGCGAAGCCGGAGAGCGGCGGCGAGAGCGCTGAGGCGGTGAAGGCGGCGCTTTCGGAGACGGCGCGGCTGCTGTCCGTCGCGCCGCTTTCGGTCGTGCAGCGGATCGATGCGATGCTCAGCGAGGCAACCGCTCTCGAAACGCGCCTGGCCGAACGCGACGCCGCGGGCCCCCTGTCGGCCGATTCGCTGCTGGAGAAGGCGACCGACCATGCCGGCGTCACCGTGATCCTCGCGGAGGTGCCGGGCGTCGAGCCAAATCTCATGCGGCAACTCATCGACCAGATCCGCCAGAAGAAGCCGCTCTCGGCCGTGCTGCTTGCCACCCGCCAGGGGGATGACAAGGTGACGCTCGTCGCCGGCGTTTCGCAGTTGCTTCAGGACCGCGGCGTGAGCGCCGGGAAATGGATCGGCCCGGTGGCGAAGGCAGTTGGCGGCGGCGGCGGCGGACGGCCCGACCTGGCCCAAGCGGGGGGGAAGGAGCCAGCCAAATTGCCGCAGGCTTTGGTTATTGCCGGCAAGACCATCGCCGAGATGATCGGGGCGTAACGAGCTCGGCGGCATCAGCGCCCGCCATTCGTACCTGCCGACTGTGCGCGTTTGTGCATTCGCTAGCAGTCGAGCAACACTCACGCAAGCTTCACTTGTCGCGCCGCGACGACGGTCTTAAGATGAAACCACATTGAGGGGTGCACAGGCGCGGGAACACCCTCTTCGATTCGCTGGCGGGCGAATCGCACTTATCTCGAGACTTGGCGAGGCGGACATGGTTGCCACCGGACGGCGACCCGCCAAGGGGAGCATCGTCATGGACGAAGTATGTGAAGATTGGGGCGTCGACGTTGATCGAGGGCCCGACTGGCTGTTCGTAAAACTGCGTCCAGGCACGCAGGAGCCCGGCGACATCGCCGACAGGCTCTGGAAACTGGCGGACCGGCACTTCGTGTACCGCATGGTCCTCGAGATGGACCAGCTCGACGCGATGCCCAGCGGCCTGATGGGCCAGCTTGTGACGCTGCAGAAGCGCGTGCTGCAACGCCGCGGCGCCTTGCGGCTGTGCGGACTCTCGGACAATTGCGCCGAGGCGATCCAGTTTTGCCGCTTGGAAAAAGCGCTGCCGAACTACGACTCGCGCGAAGACGCGGTGCTCGGTGATCGTCAGCAGAAGCTGGCGCACTGAGTTCGCACGCGGTTAAATCGGCTCAGCCCACGCTCGACTTGCGCAGCTCGCGCAGCATGGCGAGCGTCGGCTTCGCCTTGCCCTTGGCGTTGAACAGGCCGCCGTTGGGGAATTCGTGCTGCTCCGCGTCCGCCAGTTGGTTCCAAATCACCACCTGGACCGCCGGACGCGATGCCAGCAGCGGCGCGACCAGCTTCGCCCAAGCGCCTTGGGAATCGTCCCCAGCGCCCGCTTGCGGGACGATCGGCTCGGGGCGGATCGTTTGAATCGCGAGCGGGTCTTCGGCGTCGGAGCTCGGCGCGGTGAGCGTGACCAACAGCGGCAGGCCGAGTTGGCTCCACTGGTCGATGAGCCGCGCGTACTCGAACACCGGCCGGTGCGCGCTGCCTCGCGGCCAGTACCCGGCGTTAATTTCCAGGCCAAAGCCCGAGATGCCGATGTCGGCTCGCACCAGCGCGTCGGCGTAGTGCCATGGGGCGAGATCGTGGTCCTGGTCGACCAGATACTCAGCCCAGGGTTGGTCGAACGAGACGACGGTCGGCGTGCGGGGATCGATTTTCCGAACCGCTTGCACGGCACGGGCCACGAGGTTCAATCGAGCGTCTTCGCCCAGCGACATGAGCCGACCGTTGTTCACCCGAGATGCGACGTGCCACAAGTGCACGCGGCCCGCGTAGCGCGAGACGACCGCCCGCACATGATCGAGCAGCAACCGCACGAGATTGTCGTCATCGCCTTCCCAGAGGTACATCCAGTCGGGGACGCCACGATCGTCCATGCGCAGGAGCGGACCGGCCGCGACTTTCAGCCCGGCCGTTTGACACCAGGCGAGTTGCTCGTCGGTCGGCTTCCAGTCGCGTTTGCCTTCGCGGTTTTCGATCACCCGCCAACCCACCGGCAGCTGCACGATGTTGCAGGCGTCGACCAATTGGCGTCGCATGCCCACCGGCGGTCCTTGCCCCCCGAGCGTCACGCCCAGCAGCGTCGTGACGGGCGTTTGCCGCTGCCGGGCCGAGAGCGATTGCTCGGAGTAGGACTGAACGATTTCGTCGGCCACGGTGAGCGCGGCGGAAAGCGCCTGGTTGGCGTATGCCGCTGCAGCGGGCACGTCGCGTTGCGATGTCGCCGCGCGGCTGAACAGTGCCGTCGCCGCCTTCAGCTTGGCGGCAAGCTCCGGTGGCGTGACCATTCCCAGCCATTCCCAGATGAACAGCCGCGAACGGAGCCGCTGCACCAGTCCGCGGGCCAGCTCCACTTCCAGCAAGTAGGGCTTGTCCCGCTCCATGAGCGTCGTGGTGCCGAGCAACCGCAGCCCATGGCCATCGATGCGCCAGGGGACGTACACGTACCCGGAGTCGTCGACCGTGCGCTGGACGACCAGGGCATCGCCGTCCCAAGCGGTGCGCGTGGACCAGGGAAAATCCTCGGCCCCCGCGACGTAGATGCGTTGGAGGCCGTCTTCGGGCAGGCGGTCGCGCTCGTGCAGACGAAACCGCATCTGTCCCATGTTGGAGCACCTTGGTGAACGGCGCG
>JANOIK010001156.1:0-5171 GCA_031407585.1 Planctomycetota bacterium
ATCAACGACCGCACGATCGGCGAGAGTGCCCAGGGACTCGCCGACTACGTGAAGGCGACAATCGGCGAGAAGCCTGCCGACGGCTCCGAGTTGTCGTTTGCACTGGCCTACGACACTAGGCATCGCTCAGAGCAATTCGCCCGGCTCTGCGCCGAGATCATGGTCGCCGCGGGATTTCGCGTGTACTTCCTGCAGGGCCCGCGGAGCACGCCGGAGCTGTCGTTCCTCGTGCGCTACAAACGGTGCTCGTGCGGCATCATGGTCACCGCGAGCCACAACCCGCCGAGCGACAACGCCGTGAAGGCGTACTGGTCGACCGGCGGGCAACTGCTGCCGCCGCATGACAAAGGCGTCATCGAGCGCGTCATGGCCGTCGAGCACATCGACCGCTCGCCCTTCGATGCCGCACTTGCCGACGGCCGCATCGTGATTTGCCAAGAGGAAGTCGACCGCGAGTACGTTAAAGCGGTCGTCGCGCTCGCGACGCCCGGGCCGCGGGACTTGAAAGTCATCTACTCGCCGCTGCACGGCGTCGGCGCCACGGCCGTCGTGCCGGTGCTGGCCGGCGCCGGGTTCCAGCAGGTCGAGGTATTCAGCCTGCACGCGAAGCCGGACGGAGATTTTCCGAATGTGCCGGGGCACGTGTCGAACCCCGAGAACCCGCAGGTGTTCGACTCGATGATCGCCCATGCTTCGCACACGGGCGCCGACCTCTGCGTGGCAACCGATCCGGATTGCGATCGCATCGGCTGCGCCGCGCCGCTCACGTTTGCTCCGGGCGCCCCGTGGCTGACGCTCAACGGCAACCAAATCGGCGCCCTGCTCGCCGACTACCGCCTGGAGACCTGCAAAGCCAAGGGCGGCCTCTCGCGGCAGAACTTCATTGTCGAAACGCTCGTCACCACGCAACTCACCCGCCGCATTGGCGACAGCTACGGAGTGCGGACGTTCGGCGACCTGCTCGTAGGATTCAAGTGGATCGCCGGCGTGATCGACGACGAGGGGCCGGAGAATTTCCTCTACGGCACCGAAGAGTCCCACGGCTACATGGCCGGCACGCACAATCGCGACAAGGACGGCGGCGTCGCGTCGCTGCTGCTGTGCGAGCTAGCTGCGAAGCTCAAAGCCGCGGGCAAGACGCTGCACGAAAAGCTGGACGACCTCTTCTGGCAGCACGGCGTCCACAGCGAGCGCACGCTCAACGTGCAGATGCCCGGCAGCGAGGGCATGCTGCGGATGATGGAAGTGATGGCCCAGTTCCGCGCGGCCCCGCCGACGACGCTGAGCGGCAGCCCCGTGGCGCGGGTACGGGATTATTTCGAGCAAACCACCTGGGCGCCCGGCGGCAAAAAGTCGCCGCTAGCAGGCCCCAAGGGCGATCTCGTGATCCTCGACCTGGCCCTCGAAGGCAACTACGTCGCCATCCGCCCCAGCGGCACCGAGCCCAAGATCAAGCTCTACATGTTCACCTACGAGCCGCCGGAGCAGCTGGCAAACCTGCCGGCAGCCAAGCAGCTGCTCGAAGATCGGCTCAAGCAAATCGAAGCCGACATGCGGGCGTTCGCGGGCGTCTGACAGATTAACCACGGAGGCACGGAGGACACGGAGAGATGTGCGGTGGGTGTCTGCACCCACCTTCTTTCCGTCAAAGATTGCGGTGGGTGCAGACACCCACCCTACCCTGCATTTTCTGCTTCTCCTCTGTGTCCTCCGTGCCTTCGTGGTAATAATTCCTCTTATGGAAGTGGAAGTAGAGGCTGAGGGCGAACTGCCCAAGACCCAGGCCGAGTTTTTTCTGCGCGCTGCGGAGAAGGTGCGCACCAAGTTCCCCGACACGCCTGGCGTGTACCTGTTTCAGGACAAGCAGGGCCGCGTTATCTACGTGGGGAAGGCGAAAAACCTCAAGGCCCGCGCTAGCCACTACTTCCTCAAGGCCGCCGCCGACGACGGACGCACCGGTCCGCTCACCCAAGAGGCTTACGACGTCGACTTCATGGAGGCGGAGAGCGAGGTCGACGCCCTGCTCCTCGAGTCGCGGCTCGTCAAAGACATCCAGCCGCGATTCAACCGCGACCTGCGCGACGACAAGTCATTCCCCTACCTGCAAATCACGACGCATGAAGATTTTCCCCGCGTCGAAATCACGCGCGAACCGCGAAGCACGGGCGTGAAGCTCTACGGCCCGTTCGCCAACGTAGGCGACCTGCGGGGCGCCCTGCAGGTGCTGCAGCGCGTGTTCCAGTTTCGCACCTGCTCGCTCGACATCGAAGAGAGCGACGAACGCTGGCGGTGGTTCCGCCCCTGCTTACTCGCGTCGATCCGCCAATGCACGGCGCCGTGCAATCTGCGCATCTCACGCGAGGACTATCGCCGCGACATCGCGCGGCTGAAAAAGTTCCTCGACGGCGGCAGCAAAGCGCTCCTCAAGGAACTGCGGACCGAGATGCAAGAAGCGGCCGAAGCGCGCCGGTTCGAGCAAGCCGCCCGCCTGCGTGACGAAATCCAAATGCTGGAATCGATCGCCGACCGCGGCGACCTGGAAAAACACGAACAGCCCGAAGTGTTCTACCAAGATCCCAAGAAAGGCCTCGCCGGGCTGCAGAAAATCTTCAAGCTCCCGAAGCAGCCGCGTACCATCGAGGGCGTCGACATCGCCCACCTCGGCGGAACCGAGACGGTCGCCAGCCTCGTGCAGTTCATCGACGGCCTGCCATTCAAGCCGGGCTACCGCCGCTTCCGCATCCGCGAGACCGACGGCGTCGACGACTATGCGAGCATCCACGAAGTCGTGTCGCGGCGGTTCCGCCGGCTCGACGTCGACGGCGCCCTCTTCCCCGACATCCTGCTAGTCGACGGCGGCAAGGGGCAGCTCGGCAAGGCGATTCAGGCGTTCGAGGCGCAGGGCATCACGCCGCCGCTGGTGCTCTCGCTCGCCAAGCGCGAAGAGCTGGTGTACGTCATGGGGCAGGATGAGCCGTTGAAGCTGAGCCGGCACGCGTTCGCGCTGCGCCTCCTGCAGTACGTGCGGGACGAAGCGCACCGGTTCGCCCAGCACTACCATCACCTCCTGCGGCGCAAACGCACGCTGGGTGGAGACGGGTAAGGGCGAGAAAGAACGGACGGCGGAGGTCACCTCGAAAACCCCCGATCCCATCGGCCACGCGACAATCGTGGACTTCTACGGGTTGCCGAACTGCACGACCCCAATTCGTGGCGGACTTATCGGCGGGCGGGTACCATAGGCAGATGCCCTCCTCCCCTTCCTGCCGCGGACCCCGCCCGCTGGTCCGCCTTCTCCTATGGAGTCTCTCGTCGTGGCTGCTCTGCGCCGGCCAGGTCCCGGTGCGCGCCGACGCCTACGACCCTCCGGACGGCTACTACTCGAACAATCCGGCCCCAGGCACGCTCAAGCAGACGCTCAACGACATCATCGACGGACACGATGTCATTAGCTACGACACCGCGCGCGCATCGCTGCAGAATACGGACGCCGGGCCCCCGCCTCCATCCAACCCGAACGGCAGGACAATCATCACCGTCTACGATCGCACGGTCGTCGACGTGACGACTTTCAACACGTCCGGGATTTCGGGTTGGAATCCCAAT
Organism: Planctomycetota bacterium; assembly: GCA_031407585.1. GTDB lineage: Bacteria > Planctomycetota > Planctomycetia > Pirellulales > Lacipirellulaceae > Lacipirellula. The sequence continues at coordinate 3,607 of JANOIK010001156.1, forward strand.
GTTTGGAACCGCGAGCACACTTGGCCGCAGAGCCGCGGCACCTCGAGCGGGTCGGGGCGCAGCGACATGTTCAACATCCGTCCGTCGCTCGTCTCCGAAAATGGCGATAGGGAGAATCTTAATTATGGCGGGGCCTACGGCGTCAATGGGGGCCAGCCGGGGCAAGTCACGGACAATGGCGTCGGTCCTTACTACTACCCCGGCAATATCGAATCCGGCGTGGTCGCCCGTCAGGCCTTCTACATGGACACCCGCTATGACGGCACGGATGGCAATCCCAACCTCACGCTGGTGAACGGCAACCCCGCCGCCAATAGCTCGAATCAGATGGGCAATTTGGCGCGGCTGTTGGAATGGCACTACGAGGTCGTGCCGAACGATTTCGAGCGAAAGCGCAGTCAGCTTATCTACGCCGACGGGGTCGGTGCTGAGGACTGGGACCAGGAAAACCGCAACCCGTTCATCGATCGGCCCGAGTACGTGTGGCCGGTCTTCGTCGACTTGGCGAATGACAGTTCGCTCGCTCTGCAGGGCGGGACGCCGATTCCCAACGTGCCAGGCGGCGCCGCGCTCTCGGTCGACTTGGGCCGGAGACTTAAGGGCTCGGCAGTGCCGGCGGGGCAAGCCGTGACTCTCATCAAAGCGGGCGTCGACGGCGCCTATTACTCCGTGACCGCGGACGCCAATGCGACCAGCTCGGTCAACGGGCGCTTCAACGCCTTTCGCATGGGATCGGCGGGAACGAAGGCGATCACCGTGGGGCTCGCGGCGGCCACCGATATGGCGAACGCCGGACTTCGCATGGGCACGGTCACGATCGACAACCTCGACATCACCGGCGGGGGCGGCGCTACGAGCGGCGCCAACGATGGCAACGACATCATCACGGCGAGCCTCCGCGTGCTCGATCACGCAAATGCGTCGTTCGCCGCGGCGAGCGACGTCAATTCGATCAACTACGACTTCGGAATGGTCACGATGGGCGCGCCGGCGCCGACGTTCGGCTTCGACATCTTCAATCTGTCGGGACTTGCCAACCTCACGGCTGGACTCGATCTCGATAGCTTCGCCCCAAATGTTCCGACGGCGGCGTTTTCGACGAACCTCGCCACGTTCAGCGGCGGCGCCACATTGCCGGCAACATCGAGCCGACCGTTTCAAGCGACATTCAACACATCGACCCCGGGCAGCTTCTCGGTCACCTACACGCTGGGCTTTTCCGACGAGAATCTCGTCGGGGCAACCCCGCTCGCTAACCTCGCACTCACGTTGTCGGGGACAGTGACGGCCGCCGCCGTGACTTCGGCGGACTTCGACGGCGACAACGATATCGACGGCAACGACCTCTTGCGGTGGCAGACGGGACTAGGCACAGTCGGAACGGCGACGCGCGCCGATGGCGACGCCAACAACGACCGCAACGTCGATGAACTCGACCTCGACGTGTGGAGCATGCAGTTCGGCACGACGCCGCCGACGGCGTCTGTCGTGCCGGAACCCTCGACCTCGCTCATCGCCGCGGCCGGATTGGCCCTCTGCGCGAAACGACGCCGAGGGCGCCGTCT
>JANOIK010001166.1:0-1641 GCA_031407585.1 Planctomycetota bacterium
GAAGATCGAGCTGTATCAGATCTCGGGGCACTATCCCTACTACAGCGATAGCCAATTCCCGCCGATCGACCTGAGCGAGCGCGAGGGTCAGAAGCCGGGCGAGGGCGAACGGTATTTGCTCAAGCCGATGAACTGCCCGCACCACATCATGATTTACAAGTCGAAGCCCCGTTCGTACCGCGATCTGCCGGTGCGGCTGGCGGAGTTTGGGACGGTGTACCGGTTCGAGCAGAGCGGGGAGCTGACGGGCATGACCCGCGTGCGGGGGTTTACTCAGGACGACGCCCATATTTTCTGCACCGAGGAGCAGGTGGCCGGGGAGTTCCGCGGCTGTTTGGAGATGACCCAGAGCGTGTTGGCATCGCTGGGGATGACCAATTACCGCGTGCGGCTGGGTTTCCGCGACCCCAACGGCGACAAGTACGTGGGGGGGGCCGAGGTGTGGGATCGGGCCGAGGCGTCGCTGAAGGCCGTGTGCGAGAGCATGAACCTGCCCGACATGAGCGTGGAGCAAGGCGAGGCGGCATTTTACGGGCCGAAGGCGGATTACGTGGTCACCGACTGCATCGGGCGGGAGTGGCAGCTCGGGACCGTGCAGCTCGACTACAACCTGCCGAGCAAAGAGCGGTTCGGCCTGGAATACATCGGGGCGGATAACGCTGCACATCAGCCGGTGATGATCCACCGGGCGCCGCTCGGCAGCATGGAGCGGTTTGTGGGCGTGCTGATCGAGCACTTTGCCGGGGCGTTTCCGCTGTGGCTGGCGCCGGAGCAGGCCCGCGTTTTGACGGTCAGCGAGAAGTCGGAGGCATACGGCCGCGAGGTTGAGCGGCAGATTAAGGACGCGGGTTTCCGCGTGACCGGCGATTACCGGGGGCAGAAGCTCGGGGCGAAGATTCGCGAGGCGCAGATTGAGCTGATTCCCTACATGCTGGTGGTGGGGGAGAAGGACGCGGCCGAGGGGACTGTCACCATTCGCGACCGGCTGCAAGGGGACGTGGGGGCGGCGTCGATCGCGGAGGCGATGGCGAAGCTGCGGGCCGAGGTGGCGGACAAGACGGTTCGCCAGGTGGCCGAGGCGAAGGCCGCAGTGGTGGCGGATCGCGGCGCGGCGAACGAGTATTGAGGAGGAAAATGGGGAAAGCGGAATGGGGAATGAGGATCGGAGCGTGACGCTGCGTTTTAATTGTCACTTCTCGCATTGTTCGATCCTTCTCCATTCCCCCTTCAGCATTCCCCATTTTTCGCCTCTCGGTTGACGCCCCCCCGCGGCGTACCCGATACTTCCGTTCCCGGTGCGCGCACAATCGCGGTCGCGATTCGACGCCCGTGGGACCTATTCACCCGTAGGAGATGCAAGCCATCGAACGCAAAGGTCAACGGATCAATGAGCAGATCCGAGTTTCGCCGATCCGCGTGATCGGCGCCGAGGGCGACCAGTTGGGCGTCATTACGCGCGACGAAGCGCTGGAAAAGGCCCGCTCCATTGGGCTGGATCTCGTCGAGGTGGCGCCGCAGGAATAGCCGCCCGTTTGCCGCATCATGGACTTCGGCAAGTTCAAGTACCAACAGAACAAGCGGCAGCACAAAGGGCACACGCACCACAGCAAGAACAAGGAAATCCGTCTGCGCCCCAAGATC
>JANOIK010000176.1:0-2303 GCA_031407585.1 Planctomycetota bacterium
CGGAAGTTCCAACACGCAATGAACCCGGCTTCGCCTTCGCCTGCGCCACGAGTTCGGCGAAATCCTTCCCGGTGAATGCGGGCGTAGCGAGCAGGTAGACCGGCGAATACATCACGCTCGCCAGCGGCGCGATGTCCTTCAACGCGTCGTAGGGCACCTTGCCGACGTGCGGCAGCAGCGTCACCGGGCTGATCGCAGAGAACGCGATCGTGTGCCCATCCGGCGCCGACTTCGCCATCGCATCCATCCCGATCGCCCCGCCGGCGCCGCCGCGGTTCTCCACCAGCACCTGCTGACCGAGCGAGGTTGCGAGCTTCTCCGCCAGCAGCCTCGCCACCGCGTCGCTCGTGCCGCCCGGCGGGTAGACCACTACAATGCGCACGGGTTTGGAGGGAAATGTCTGCCCCGTCGCCGGCATCGTCACCGCGGCGGCGAGGATGAGGCAGGCTATTTTCGAAATCATGCGGGGGAGCATAACATCCTGGTCGAGTTGCTCCTATGACTGTGGAGGCGCAAGGTCTTGAACCATTGGGTGTATTGTGAAGGCAGTTACAAGTTGTGCGGATTGCAAACCGACCACAAATAGCAACTAAAAAGTCAACTAGTACTAGTTGGGGCAGCATCCCATGATGAGCCGGAATGTTGCATTTGCGGTTGCATTCGTTGCGCCATTCTCCGCGCCCGTTTTCGCGGACACGCCTAGCCAAGAGTTTTACTGTTGCCAACGTAAGGATATTCGGGCCGGAGAGTGTGCTCGATTCGAATTAACGGCAGAACAGTGCTCCACAATCAAGGCGCGTGTGTCGACTTTTCATACTCAACAGATGGAATTTGGGCGCCAGATTAATGAAGCCAATCGCAAAGTAGCTGAGATGCTCGACGCGATCGAAAAAAATGATGCTCCGAGGGTTCACTCGTTGCTCGCCGCTCGCAAAAGCGATCCTCCCAACCTTGCGCGTCTTCCTCTTATCCCTATGTTTTTGATTTCGGCGACACGATTTAGACATGAAACAATTGTCGCCGAACTCCTCATGGTAGGCGTCGACGTCAACGGTGGCGATGTAGACAAAAAACTGCACTCATGCATGCCAGCGAGAAAGGCTATCTTGGGCTTGTAGTGCAACTCCTAAAGGCTGGCGCAAACATTGAGCTGAAATCGATGTGGGGTGAAACTGCACTTTCCATAGCAAGCCGGCAACAGCACAGCGAGGTTGTTGCTGTGCTGGTGAAGCATGGCGCGAAGTAACAGCTCTAACTCTAGGTGGAACGGACGCGCAGCAGGTGCGCGCCGTTCACCACGACGTTGGGCGTCAGGACTCATAGCGCAACGGATGCTTGCGACCCGAAAGAGACGGCCGGTTTTCCCGATTGCTGCCGCTCAAGGCTAGACTGGCACACCACTGGAGTTGACTGGGGAATCCTCTTCGATGATTCCATCGTCTGTTTTCGAGCCATTGGGGGGCTGAATGACCACGCGTCGGAAACTGCTGCAGACCATATGCACAGGCATGCTGCTTGCGGCGCTGCCCGCGTTCGCGCAGCGGTCCAGCCAGGTTTGGCGGATTGGCTATTTCAGCGGCGGGAGCAGCGAGTCCGATGCCACTTGGCTCGCCGCGTTTCGCCTAGGAATGACCGAGTTGGGCTGGGCAGAAGGGCGTGACTACACAATCGACGCCCGCTACGCCAATGGAGTCGCCAAGGCCATGGCCGGCTTGGCCGCCGACCTATTGGCGTCGCAGCCGAATTTGATGCTGACCACTGGCGACGGCGCCATCCGTGTGCTCGTTCAATTGACCAAGACCCTGCCAATCGTCTTTGGTATTTCGCAAGACCCGGTCGGGAGCGGGTTCGCGGAGCAACTGCGACGGCCGCGCGGCAATGCAACGGGTTTGACAACCCTTGCGCCCGACCTCACGCCCAAGCGACTGCAACTTCTCAAGGAAGCGTTTCCTTTGATCGTTCACGCTGTTCTGTTGTTTGAGCCGGACAATGTGGGCAGCGTCACCCAATTGCAAGAAGTCAAAGAAGTTGCCCCACGCTTAGGGTTGCGCGTTACTCCGATGAGTTTGCGAGAACCTGCGGATATCGAGGTGGCCTTCAAACAAGGTGCGGCACTCGGCGCCCAAGCCTATCTTGTGAGCGCAGGTTTATTCACCAACACGCATCTTCAAACGATTGCTGATCTCGCCATGCGCCTAAAGGCTCCGTCCATGGGCGCGATGTCCGCGTACGCGAACAGGGGGGGACTTATGTCGTATGCGCCCTCCTATGACGACAATTTTCGCCGCGCCGCCGCCTACGTG
>JANOIK010001210.1:0-2029 GCA_031407585.1 Planctomycetota bacterium
CATCTTGCTGCGCGAGGTCTTCGCCCCGGACGAAAAGTACGTCGGCGTCCTGCTGCCGCCCTCGGTCGGCGCGGTGGTCGTCAACGCCGCCGTCACGCTCGCCGGGCGCGTCGCGTGCAATCTCAACTACACCGTCTCGGCGGATGTGATGAATCAGTGCATCGCCAAGGCCGGCATCCGCCACGTGCTCACCAGCAAGCGCGTAATGGACAAGCTCAACATGAAGCTCGACGCGGAAGTGATTCTGCTCGAGGATTTCAAGGAGAAGGTCACGAAGGCCGACAAACTCGCGGGAGTTGCGCTCGCGTATGTGGCGCCGTCGATGGTCGTCGATCGCGTCCTCGGCTTGCACCGCATGACGGGCGACGACGAGCTCACGGTAATTTTCACCTCGGGCTCCACCGGCGTGCCCAAGGGCGTCGTGCTCACGAATCACAACATCGGCTCGAACGTCGAAGCGATCGACCAGGTGGTCCATCTACGGCAGGACGACGTCATCCTTGGCATCGTGCCGTTCTTCCACTCGCTGGGGTTCACCGTCACGCTGTGGACCGTCCTGGGGCTCGACCTGCGGGCTGCGTACCATTTCTCGCCGCTGGAGGCCCAGCAGGTGGGCAAGCTGGCGAAGAAGTGGGAAGCCACGGTCGTGCTCGCCACGCCCACATTCCTGCGCGGCTACCTGCGGCGTTGCGAGCCGGAGGATTTTGCGCGACTGGAGATCGCGGTGGCAGGCGCCGAGAAGCTGCCGATCGCGCTGTGCGACGCCTTCGAGGAGAAATTCGGCGTCCGCCCGGTCGAAGGCTACGGCACGACCGAGCTGTCGCCGCTGGTGTCGGTCAACGTGCCGCCCAGCCGCTCGCAGTCGGGCGAGATCGATCTCAAAGAGGGCACGGTCGGTCGCCCCGTGCCGGGCGTCGCGGCGAAAATCGTCGACCCCGAGTCCTTCGTGGAACTCCCGGTCGATACGCCCGGCATGCTGCTGGTCACCGGCCCCAACGTGATGAAGGGTTACCTGCACGAGCCGCAGAAAACCGCCGAGGTCATGCGCGACGGCTGGTACATCACGGGCGACGTCGCGAAGATCGACAAGCACGGCTTCATCGAGATCACGGGCCGACTGAGCCGCTTCTCGAAAATCGGCGGCGAGATGGTACCGCATATCAACATCGAGGAGGCGATCCAAAAGATCGTCCAGGGCGGCAACCAAGACGAACTTCTGCTGGTCGTCACGAGCGTACCCGACGAGAAGAAGGGCGAGCGGATCATCGTCGTTCACAAGAAGATGGCAAAGGCGCCGCACGACATCTGCGACGAGCTGAAGCAGGCCGGCCTGCCCAACCTCTGGATCCCCGACCCCGCGAGCTTCCTGGAAGTCGACGAGATCCCTGTCCTCGGCACGGGCAAGCTCGATCTCAAGGGCATTTCCGATCTGGCCAAGTCGCACTATAGCTGAGGCGGCGCCGCAGGAAGATCTCACGCAAAGGCACTAAGGCGCAAAGAAAAACGCAAAGAAAAGAATGCCCTTGCACTCTCCCCTTTGCGTTCTTTACGCCTTTGCGTGAGGCTACTCCGGTTTAGTTCTCAGCAGGCTGCCGGATCAGCGTCACGACTTCGCGGAGGTAGGTGCCTTCGCTCGGACCCTTGCGAGTGATGCTCAGCTTTTGCTCGTAGAAGTCGAACTTGCGAATCACCTTGGCCACGCTGGGCAGCAGGCTCAGCACTTCCTGCATGGTCTTCATGTCTTCTTTCGACATGCCCTGCATCGCGGCGCCCATGATCATCGGCGCCATCATGGCGGCCTGGTCGATCGCGTCCGCCGTGCCGCGGACGCCGGCCCCGACGTCGCTGTAGCTCACCGCGTACGCCTCACCATCGGTTTTCAGGTCGAACTTCTCCAGGCTCTCGGCGCCCTTGATCGACTTCTCATCGCCCGCACGCACGGCCAGCAGCGTCTTCGCGGCCTTCGGCGATGAGGCGATGATCATCCAGCCATCGCGGAACCCGATGATCGGCTTTGCCGGGGTCATCG
>JANOIK010001243.1:0-2160 GCA_031407585.1 Planctomycetota bacterium
GTGCGATCCTGCGCCGAGAGCACGTCGCGAAGCAGCGCGGTGTGCTCCTGCGAGACATGCCCGTGCGATGGCGCCAGCGGACGACCCGCCGTCACGTCGACCTGGGTGTACATCGCGGGCATGGAGGGTTGGCTGTGCGACATCGTCAGCGTGTGTCCTTTCTCGAGCGACTACTAATAGCCGCTGCCTGAATCTCAAATTCGTGTGCCACCATCCTGATGGGTCCCGAAGAACCTCGACCGCGGCAAGAGCTTGCCGCGTCCTAGCACCGTGGACGCGAAAAGGATTGCCCCGACGGCCAGGTCTGGCGGCGCCATTCGCCGCGCCCGTGGGGAGCGATCCGTTGATTCCCCCAGTGTAATGGAACTTGAATAAAATTCTAGCGACCGGCGCACCCGGAATCGCCGCTGCTGGCGTTTCAAGTCGTGGCCCCAGCGACCCGATGGGGATAAGGCGTCTCGAATACCCCCAGCGGGGGCCTAGCGGCGTCCGGCGTTTTGCGTCGGCGTTCCCCGAGTCGCTTCTCACCCTGGAAACCGCGGCATGGATGCCGGTGCGAGTAAACCCTTGCCCGCCTTTGGGTTTCTGACGGTCCTGGAAAGCCCCGAACACGGCCTGTTCGGCGGCTATCTGGTGCTATCACCCCAGGGCCGGCCGCTGGAATTCCGCTGTTCCACGCCCGTGGCGCCCAGCCGGGCTCAGCAAATCCTGTACGGGCCGACGCTGCGGCCGTACTTGTTGTCGGAAGTGATTGGGCAAGTTTTAGTGGATGGGTCCGAGCTGCCGGTGAGCGTGATTCTGACTGACCAGCGCGACATGTTGCCGCTGGGGTTGTTGCGACGCGAGCCGATCGTTCTTGTCGAGGCGCTGCCGGTCGAGGCGCTGCCGAGTGATGAGCAGCAGCCTACCGTTGCGACTGCGGCGAACCCGTTTGTCCTTGGCGCGTGTGGCGTGACGGCTGCGGAGTTGACGACGGAAACAATCGACGAGCTCCGCGCCATTCTCGCGCCACTGGCGGCGCATGTGAATTTGTGCGAACCGTTCGGGCGCATCCTTGCGGCGCTGAACGAGGCGCAAGTGGCGTCGCACGATGCAGCGGAGGCGCCCGATGACCACGCCGCCGCGGCTTAGCGTTGTAGACGCCAACTCTGGTTCTGGTGGGCCGCAGGTGTTGGCGCCGTTTGCGAGCCTCGCCGCGCGGCCGCGCGTCCACGTGTTCGAGTGGGCGCACGAACCCTTCACCACGATGGCGTGCCGATCGACGTTCGTTGCGAGCAGCGAGGCGCCGTTCGTCGCGTCGCTGCCGCTGCCCGCGATGCGCGTGCGGACGCTCGGCGGGTTGCTGCCCGAGGGGGCTGAAGGGCGACGCGGCGTTGCGATGCGCGATGCGAATCGGGCAAGCACGACGCCTGCCGAGTTTTTGGGTCAAGCTTCGGACGAGCAGGCGCCCGTCGCGGTTGCACCGCTGCCAGTAACGACCACGCGGATTCGCCCGCCGCGCGACATTGTGAAATTCGAGGACCGGCTGTTCTACTTGCTGCAGCCGCCGCTGGAGAATCTGCTGGCGGCCAAGTCGCTGGCGTTTTCGCGCAAGCCGTTTCCATTCCAGCTGGACGGGGTCGCTTACCTCTATCCGCGAAACGAGGCGGTGCTCGCCGACGAGATGGGGCTCGGCAAGACCATGCAGGCGATCGTCGCGATGCGGCTGCTCGCGCGCGAGGGCCGCGTGCGGCGCGTGCTGGTCGTGTGCCCGAAGCCGCTGGTCACCAACTGGCGTCGGGAGCTCGCCGAGTGGGCGCCGGAACTGCCCGTGACGGTCGTCGAGGGCGCCCAATCGCAGCGCGACTGGCTGTGGGCCCACGCGGTCGACGGCGTGCTCATCGCCAACTACGAGATGCTGGTGCGCGACCGCGAGCAGGCCGCGGCGGCGACGGCGCCGTTCGATCTCATGGTGATCGACGAGGCGCAGCGGATCAAGAACGCCAGCAGCGCCACGCACGACGCCGTGTGCGCCGTGCCGCGCTGTCGCAGTTGGGCGCTCACGGGCACGCCGATCGAGAACAGCTCGGACGACCTCGTCGGCATCTTCCAGTTCGCCTCGCCGGGCCGGCTGCGACCGCAGATGAAGCCGGCCGCCATCCGCCAGGCCGTCTGCGACCA
>JANOIK010001268.1:0-3967 GCA_031407585.1 Planctomycetota bacterium
ACTCCCCGCGGAGATAGGCGACGAGCGCCGCGACCTGCGTCTCGATGTGTTGGTTCGAGTCCATTTATTTGATCCTTCCGGCCCCCTCCCCCTTGTGGGGAGGGGTTAGGGGAGGGGTGATGAAGTGGGTACGCGGCTGCCATGCCGTGTACCCGCGTCGACCCCCTCCCCAGCTCTCCCCACAAGGGGGAGGGGGCCGGAAGGATCAAATAAATGGATTCGAACCAACACATCGAGACGCAGGTCGCGGCGCTCGTCGCCTATCTCCGCGGGGAGTTGGGCTACGACGCGGACTATCCCGGCGGGCTGCGCCGCCAGGTCGAGGAGAACACGCAAATGATTCGCACGATGGACGACGCGCTGCGCGGACGCGGCGACGAGCTGGGGCTCATCGGCTGGGTGATGGTCATCCGCCGCACGTGGATCACGCTCGTGGCGGTGCTCGGGGCGGCGTTTGGGTATTTGCTCAACGACGTGGTCGACACGATGGGCGCGGGGTACGAGCTTCGGACTGGTCGCTTAAGCGACCAGTCCAGCGTGGCGTTTGAGAAGGAGAAAGGGTGATTCGATGCATATTCGCGATCGTATCAAGGAGCTGCGCCGCGTTCCGGCGAGCGAGCTGCGGCCTAATCCGCGCAACTGGCGTACGCATCCCGACGCGCAGCGCGATGCGCTGCGCGGGGCGCTCGCGGAAATCGGCTTCGCCACGGCGCTGGTGGCGCGGGAGCTCGAAGACGGCTCGCTTGAGCTCGTCGACGGCCACCTGCGAGCCGAGACGACGCCCGACGCGGTCGTGCCGGTGCTCGTGCTCGATGTGACGGCCGACGAAGCCGCGAAGTTATTGCTCACACTCGATCCGCTTTCGGCGCTTGCCGGGACGGATCGGGAGCAGCTCGCCGAACTGCTGTCGACGACCAACTTCGCCAACCCGCAGCTCGACGAGTTGCTCGCCGGCCTGGCTGAGGAATCGGCGGCGATCGAGGCCGCGCTGGACGAACCTTCAACGCGGCCCGAGGTCGAGATCCCCGAATCGTTCCAGGTGGTCGTGCAGTGCGAGAGCGAAGACGACCAACACGCCATTTACACGTGCATGCGCGAGGAGGGCTACCGATGCCGAGTACTGACGCTTTGACGGAATTGGCCGCGGATGAACGCGGATTGAAGGGATTAAGGCGGATCAAGACAAGACCTGGAAAACTACGACAGAAAAACTTCTGATCCGCGTACATCGGCTAAATCCGCGTTCATCCGCGGGCCATTCCCCTCTGACAAAAAAGAAGCACCCCATGTCCACGCATGAAGTCACAGTAACGTGCCCCGTCTTCGATTCGTTCCGCGTGCAGCAGGTTGCCGGGATGTTCGATGTGTCGCTCGCGGAAAAGGCGACGGAGCGATTCAGCGTGGAGCTGCCCGATCGCGATGAGGCGTGGGACGTCGGGCTGATCGTTGGCCCCTCGGGCAGCGGCAAGAGCACCGTTGCGGGCCAGTTCTATGCCGACGAGCTTTACCGCGGCGCCGAGTGGCCCGACGACCGCGCCGTGATCGATTGCTTCGGCGACTTGCCCGTGCGGCAAGTTGTCGAGCTGTTCACGGCCGTGGGGTTCAGCTCGCCGCCGTCGTGGGTGAAGCCGTACCAGGTGCTGAGCTGCGGCGAGCGGTTTCGGTGCGATCTTGCGAGGGCGCTCGCGGGCGGTTGCGAGTCGCGAGTTTCGAGTAGCGAGAGAGGAAGTTCTTCCGATTTCGAAACTCGCGACTCGAAACTCGCAACTCCCGTCGTCGTCTTCGACGAATTCACGAGCGTCGTCGACCGCAATGTGGCGCGTGCCTGTTCGGCGGCGATTGCAAAGGGGATCCGTCGCGGGAACATTCCGTGCCGGTTCGTGGCGGTGACCTGCCACTACGACGTCGCTGAGTGGCTCGAGCCCGATTGGGTGCTCGACATGGCGACGTCGCGGTTGGAACGGAGACGTCTTCGGCGACCGAGCGTCGACGTGGAAATCCATCGCTGCGGATTGGCTCCGTGGCGATTGTTTGCGCGTCATCACTATCTGAGCGGTTCGCTCGCCGTCGGCGCCCGGTGCTACCTGGCAACGTGGAACGGCGAGCCCGTGACGTTCTGCGCCACGCTGCCCGTGATCACCAAGAAGAACCATCGGCGGTTCACGCGCATCGTGACGCTGCCGGACTATCAGGGCATGGGCATCGGCATGCGCGTGGTGGCGGCGGTAGCGTCGTTGCATCGGGCCGAGGGGCTGCGCATCAACGTCACCAGCAGTCACCCGGCACTGATTCGCCACTGCCGCCGCTCGGCCGACTGGAAGACGGTCAACGTGAAGAAGTTCGGCTCCAGCCCGCGCGGCACATCGCGTTTTCCGGCGTATCGCAGCTCGGCGGGCCGATCGGTCGTGTCCTTTGAATACATCGGTAGTCCCCTCGCGGGAGAAAGCGAACGCCTTTCATGAAAACTTCCATCGAGCCGCTAACCGCAGCGCAGCGCGAACAACTCCTCAGCTACCTTCGCACCGGCGGCGACCTCGCCACGATGTGCAAGTATGTCGGCTCCACGTTGGTCCAACTGCAGCGAGACATGAAGCGCGATCCCGATTTCGCCCAGGAAGTCGCCCGCGCCGAAGCCGCGGTCGAGCTCACCCAAATGGGCAACGTGCTTAAGGCCGCCAAGGATGAGAAGAACTGGCGCACTAGCGTCTGGTGGATCGAACGTCGAACGCGCCAACGCGTCGGCGATTCCGATCGCGCTGTCACCGAAGCCCACATTGTCGAGCTGGTCGACGAACTGGCGCGACTCGCTCTCAAGGAGCTACCGGACCCGGCCGCCCAGCGCCGTTTTATCGAAGGCCTGAACGACATTCTCACGCGAGAGGTTGCCCCGAGCGTCCCCGAACAATTCCCCAGCGAAGCGGCCTTCACTTCCGACCTCGACGCCGATCCCGTTGAGCTGGCCAGCGCCCCAACGAAGCTCCTGCCCCTTTCATCCACCTTACCCCCGGTGGCGTCATGACCCCAACCATCCCGTCTGCTGACGCATCGGCGGATGCTCGCCCGGTGGCGCAGCTCATCCATCGACTTGTCGCCCAGATCTGTCGCTACAGCCCGGAGGCGCGCAGCTATCGGCGCCCAGGCCCCGCGCGCGATCTACTAGCCTGGGGCGCGCACTTTCTACCCGCCTATTTCCGTCAGGCCCCGTCAAAGATGCACTCCTGGCTCGCCGCCGACCTGGAGCGAGCCGACCATGAGCGCGGCGCCCGGCTTAACGTCCTCGCCCCGCGCGGCGGCGCCAAAAGCACCCTCGCCACCTTCGCGTACGTCCTCCGTTGTGCGCTCGAAGATCGCGAGCCCTATATCTGGATCGTCTCCGCCACGCGCAGCCAGGCCCGCACGCACCTCCAGCACATCCGCACCGAACTGGAGTCCAATCCCCAATTCGCGAAAGCTTTCCCCCAGGCAACTGGTCGCGGCCCGTCCTGGCGCGCCGGCGCCATCCAGCTCCCCAACGGCGTCGCGATCGAAGCCTACGGCACAGGCCAGCAGCTCCGCGGGCGCCGGCGCCGAGAAAACCGCCCCTCGCTCATCGTGTGCGACGACCTGGAGAACGATCTCCATGTCGCATCGCCGGCCCAACGCGCCGCCTGCCGCCAGTGGTTTCACGGGGCGCTGCTCAAAGCGGGCGACGATCGGACCAACATCGTCAATCTCGCCACGGCGCTCCACCGCGATGCGCTGGCCATGCAGCTCGATCGCACGCCGGGCTGGACCTCGGCGACGTTTCGGGCCATCGAAAACTGGCCGGAGGACCTCGAACTCTGGCAACGCTGGGAGGACCTGTATTGCGACCGCGACGATGCAGGCGCCGCCGCGACCGCCCGCGCGTTTTTTGAGCAGCATCGCAACCAGATGGAGACGGGCGCCGTGCTCCTCTGGCCCGAGAAAGAGAACCTGTACGCCCTCA
>JANOIK010001297.1:0-6807 GCA_031407585.1 Planctomycetota bacterium
AAAAGCATTGAAAAGGGCAGGGCAAAGTGTCTGAGTTTGTCGCGGCTGAGATCGAAGCGGAAGGTTCCGGCGAGCTGGGCGAGTTTTCGCTGGCTGAGGCGCGGCGGATTGTCGGCGATTTTTTTCGGCCGAATCCGTGGATCTACTGGACCGACTTTCTCGTGAGCTGGACGGTCGGCATGGCGTGCTACGCGCTGGTGCTGCACCCCGAGCTTGCGACCGCGAACGCTGCGTGGCACTGGCCGATCTCGATCGCGACGTTCCTCGTCTCGGCGTTGCTCATTTACCGCTGCACGTTGTTCATCCACGAACTCGTGCACATCCGGGCGGACGAGTTCAAGTGGTTTCGGATTGTGTGGAACCTGCTGTGCGGAATTCCATTTCTGATTCCGACGTTCATCTACTACACGCACATCGACCACCATCGGCGGAAGCACTACGGCACTAAGGAAGACGGCGAGTACATTCCGCTGGCGACGATGCCGACGCGGGAGATCCTCATTTACCTCGCGCAGATTCTGTGGATCCCCGTCGCGGCGATCATGCGATGGGCGGTGATGACGCCGCTGACGTGGGTGAGCCCCCGGTTTCGCGACTGGGTGCACGTGCATGCCTCGAGCATGATTATGGACCCCAAGTACATGCGGCCGCTGCCCACGAAGAAGGTGCGGCGGATGATGCGCATACAGGAGTTCTGCTGCTTCGCGTTCATCTGGCTCATCGTGGCGCGAATGACGATGAACTACGGCGTGCTTTTCGACGCGCCGCTGTCGCCGTGGTTCGTGGTGCAGGCGTATTGCACGGGCGTGTTCATCGTGGCGATCAACGCGGCTCGCACGCTGGGGGCGCACCGGTGGACGCACGATGGTTCGCGGGAGATGACGTTCGTGGAGCAGATGCTCGACTCGGTGAATTACCCGCATAATCCGCTGGTCGGCGGGCTGTGGGCGCCGATCGGGCTGCGGTTTCACGCCCTGCACCACATCTTCCCAGCGATGCCGTACCACGCCCTGGCGACGGCCCACAAGCGGCTGATGCGGGATTTGCCGGCGGATTCGCCGTATCGGCGGACCGAGGCGCGGTCGCTCCGCGAGGTGATCGCGACGCTCTGGCAGCGTGCGAAGGCAAGCGAGAGCGCGCCCGCCGAGGCACAGTTTGCCTCAAGCCACTAACCGGGCCAATCGAATCGGCCGTTTGTCGGCGTAGGCGTCACGCGCTGTCGATTCTTTCGACAGTTGCGATTCTTTTACGACAAGCGGCTCGTTTAGTGCGCATTAGGTGTTATAACTTCGGCGACGTTGGTAGTTTTCTTTCACCGCCCGTCCCGAGAACTGTCAATGAGCCTGGGGTCCGAGAGCCAAGGGGCCGATCTGCCTGAGGGTACGCCGTCGCCCGAGCCGCCTCGGCGGGAAGGGGGCGCCGACCCGTCGCGGCCGTACGTCTACCGCTCGGCGGATTTGCTCGGGGGCCGCTCGGAAGCGTGGATCGACCACGTCGGCGAGATGTACCGCCTGCGGCTGACGTCTTCGGGGAAGCTGTATCTCACGAAGTGAGTCGCAAAGAGTCCCTGCGCTCCCGGCAATTTGGGGGCGGCATCGTCCGCGGGGCGGACTGGTCGCTTAAGCGACCAGTCCCAAGGGCGCCCGCGTTCTTGACCGGGGCCGGCGCGGCCCGCGACAATTCAGAGGTGACAAGGCGCCATGACGCGGGCGTTGCGACCGACGGCGACGCACCTATCCCACTTCGCACAGGAGCAGAACCATGAAAACAATCGCCAAATATAGCGTTGCAATCGCTTGCGTGATGCTGGCAGGCCTCGCGCGGGCCCAAGAGGCGCCCGAGATGCCGACGCCCGCGGAGGAGCACGGGAAGCTCGCGCAGTTCGCCGGCGAGTGGAAGGTGCGCTCCGAGGCGACGATGCCCGGGAGCGACGAGCCGATGGTGATCGAGGGGACGGACTCTTCCAAGATGTTGGGCGGCTTCTGGCTGCAGAGCGAAGGGAACTGCGAGATGATGGGCTCGCCGATGTCCAGCGTGCTGACGCTGGGCTACGACAAGAAGGCCAAGCATTATGTGGGAACGTTCGTGTGTTCGGCGGGAGATTACATGTGGGAGTACACCGGCCAGTTCGATGAGACGGGTAAGAAACTGGTCCTGGAAACCGAAGGCCCATCGATGACGGATATGACGACGATGGCGAAGTACCGGGAGACGCTCGAAACGGTCGACGCGGACCACAGGAAATTCACGTCGGAGATGCAGGGCGACGACGGCGCGTGGGCGACGATCATAACGATGGAGTACGAGCGCGTGAAGTAGTCGCTTCGCAGCATGAGATCGCCAATTAGCCCCTAGCGCTGCGCCGGGGGCTCTTGGCATTTTGGACGTGCATGACCGTGGTTTTCGGCTGTTGCTCGTTCAAAGAGGAGAAATGCATCTCGCGGTCGACGGCGGCATGTTACGATAGACGTTCATCGCCCGCTGTTGGGCATTTGTCGACGGTTCGGAGATCGGAGTGTTATGAAGTCGATAAGCACAGCGCTGGCATTGACCATCGCACTAGTTGGAGCGAGTGCTAAGGCAGCCTTGGTGACCGCGGAACTCGCTCCGTTTGGTTCCACCGGCTTCAACGTTGGCGCTGGCATCGCGTTCGATCCGCCTGCACCCACGGCCTTCGATAATCGACTCGCGCAGACGTTCACCGCCACTGTTGGGGGTGTGCCATTCAGTGCGTCGTTCATCGTGACCGGCGGTTCAAGCTATACGGCGCCGCTCGTCGTCGACCTGGTGACGCTCAGCGGCAATCAGGTCTCCGGCGTGTTGGCAACGGGTTCGCTTGCCGTCAGTTCCATTCCAACGGACTTGCCAAGCGGCCCCCTGGCGTACACAGCCGTTGTTCCGCTTTCGGCAATGGGGTCGCTGTTGACCGGGCAGTCGTATGCCGTGGTGTTGCGTTCGGCGACGCCGGACGCGAACTACCGTCTGACGGGAACGAGCGGCGCCTACGGCAGCGGCGAACTTTTGGAATCGCAGAACAGCCCGCAGTTTCAGCCGCTTGGATTTGGCGCCGACCTGTTCTTTCAGGTGACCGTCGTTCCCGAGCCCACGGGCGCAGACGCCTTGGCGTGTCTTGCCACAGGGCTCGCGGCTCAGTCACGCTCCGTCCGCCGCCGACGCGTCTAAGGACCGTCTGCGCTGCGGTTCGCATTCGGCAAGAACGCCGCCAGCAGGCCGATGAGCGGCAGGTACGCGCACAGGTCGAACACGTACTCGATGCCCGCACGATCGGCAAGCGCGCCGAGTGCAGCGCTGGCGATGCCGCTCACGCCGAAGGCGAAGCCGAAGAACAGGCCCGCGATTGTGCCGACGCGGCCGGGGATCAGCTCCTGGGCGTAAACGAGGATCGCGGAAAACGCGGACGCGAGGATAGCGCCCGCGCACGCTGACAGAACTACGGTCCAAACGAGCCCCACGTGCGGCAGCACGAGAGAAAAGGGCGCCACGCCGAGGATGCTCGCCCAGATGACGATCTTGCGGCCGAAGCGATCGCCAATGGGGCCGCCCGCGATCGTGCCCGCCGCGATCGCCGCCAGAAAGATGAACAGGTACGTCTGCGACTGGGTGACCGAGACGCCGAACTTGTGCATGAGATAGAAGGTGTAGTACGTGGTGAAGCTCACGAAATAGACGTACTTCGAGAACACCAGCGCGATGAGAATCGCGATGGTGAACGCTACGCGGCGATGCGGCAGCGTGGAGCCGGTGACGACGTGCGCGGGACGGCCGGAGGCGAGATGGTCGCGGAGTTTGGCGGTGTACCAGGCGCCGACGCGGGCGAGCACGATCATGCCGGCGAGCGGCGCGAGCGCGAGCCATCCGAGGGACTGCTGGCCGCGCGGCACGACGACGCTGGCTGCCAGCAGCGGTCCGAGGGCCGAGCCGAGGTTGCCGCCGACTTGAAAGAGCGATTGCGAAAGCCCATGCCGGCGCCCCGCGGCCATGTGGGCCATGCGCGACGCCTCGGGGTGAAACACTGCGGACCCGAGGCCGATGAACGCCGCGGACACGAGGATGGTCGCAAGCTGCGCGGCCTGCGACAACACGACCAGCCCCGCGACCATCGAGGCCATGCCGACGACAAGGGCGTAAGGCTTGGGCCGGCGATCGGTGTAGGCGCCGATGAGCGGCTGCAGCAACGAGCCGATGAACTGGAAGGTGAAGGTGATCAGCCCGATGTCGCCGAAGCTGAGGCCGATGTTGACCTTCAGCAGCGGGTAGAGCGCCGGGAGCAACGACTGACTGACGTCGTTGAGCATGTGGGCCGCGCTGAGCGCCCAGACGACGCGGATGGCGGTGCGTTCCGCGGGTTCACTTGCGGGCGGCGAATGGTCGACGGTCGCGGCGGGTGCAAGGGATACGGACATTGGCGGCTTGCTCATCTTTTCGGGTCGAACAGGGAGCGGACGCGGCGGAGAGGAGTGAGGTTCAGAACGTCGCGGGAAGTCGATGGGAATTCGACGGCTTCGGGAATAGCGGTTCTGTCGAGTTTGACATAGATATGCATGAGGCCTATGCTTTTATGCATGAGAACTACGCTCGACATACACGACGACCTGATGCGGCAGGCTAAACGAGCCGCGGCCGAAAGCGGACGCTCGTTAACGGCGGTGGTCGAGGACGGCCTGCGGCTGTTCCTTGCGTACCGCGACCGGGCGCCGTCCGCCGAGCCAATCGTGTTGCCCACCTTTGACGGCGGCGGCTACATGCCGGGAGTCGATATCAACAATAGCGCGGCACTGCTCGACTTGATGGACGCCAACGATGCGCCTTTTTGATGTTAATGTCCTCATTTTTGCAGCGGACACTCATAGCGTCGATCATGAACGCTATCACGAATGGCTCGGGGCAGTACTGAATGATTCTGAGCCATTTGGAGTCGTTGAGCTCGTCTTGAGCAGTTTTCTTCGCATTGTCACGAATCCTCGCATTTTAAAGAGTCCGTGGGACATTTCCCGAGCTTTGGATTTTGCTTCGCAAATTCGCGGAGCGCGAAATTGCGTTGTCGTAAGAGCAGGGTCGCTTCATTGGGACATTTTCGTTGACCTTTGCCGTCGCGTCGGCGCACGCGGCAATCTTGTGCCGGATGCTTATCTGGCGGCCCTGGCGATCGAGTCGGGCAGCGAGTGGATCACGACTGATCGCGATTACGCCCGGTTTCCCGGATTGCGTTGGCACCATCCGCTGGACGAGTGAACAAGATTCGATCAAATCGCCGCGGCGCTGCGCACCGCTTCGAGGTGTTCGGCGAGAAACGCCGCGAGGCCGCCTCGGGTGAGGTCCGCCGGGGCTGTGAATCGGAGCTTCACCTGGTCGAGGCCGCTGCCGGTGGGTTCGACGGCGCGCTTCTCCGCAAGGTCCGCGATGCGACCGGTGGCGAAGGCGCCAGCGGGGCCGTTGAGATAGAGGTCGACGCCGGCGGTGCGCTTCGTGTGGACGGTGGCCCAGGGGGCGCGCTGGCCGGGGATCATGAGGTGGATGAGTTGTTGGTTGTTCCAGAGGAATTGCGGGGAGCTGTTCGTCGCGCGCCCGACCGCTGAAGCGGTCTCGCCAGCGGAGGAGGCGGGGGCGCCGGCGGATGTGGCGAGGAGTTCGAGCAGCTCTTCGAGCGTTTCCTGAGGCCAGTCGACTTTCTTGCCGGGCGGGAAGCCTTTGCGGCTGAGGTGCCACTTGCGGCCGAGCACCTTCCACGGCATCACGTCCTCGGGACTCTTGCCGACGCGCTCGGTGAACTTGCCGAAGCCGGCGATGGCCTGGTCGAGAAACTCCCAGAACGCGGGCGTGTCGATCTCTTCCCAACTGTGGGCGGCGATCTGCACTTCCTGGAACGGCCCGCGGAGATTCTTGCACTTCACGCGCGGGCCGTGGCCGTAGGCTTCGATCTCGGGGATGTCGTTCAGCGGCTTGAGCGCGAGCGACTCGGCGAGCTTGTCGCGGTCGAAGGTGCGCTTCGCCGTGCGGAACTTGAGCTTCACGAGCCACGGCTCGCCGGTGATGGCGTGAAAGAACCAGCCGTCGCTCTTCTTGGCAGCGGCGATCTCGACGATGGTGCGATTGGTCCAGTCGGTCGGCGAAAAGGTTCCTGGCACCTTTTCGATGCGGTCGACGACTTCGGCGAGGATGCGGCCGTCCCAGCGAGAAGGCGCGCCGCTGCGAGCGGTGCGATCGCGCGTGTGCCACTTCTGGCCGTTCGTTTCCCACGGCATGGCGACCTCGCGGCCCAGGTCGGCGATGTCGAGGTCCGTCTTGCGCTTGGCCTCCGCGGCGGCGAAGTCGTAGGGCTTGCGCTCGACGTGCGGGCCGGCGACGAGGATGGGGGCGAGGGCTAGCGCTGTGTGCGATTTATGATTTGGGATTTCTGATTTCTGATTTGCTTCCGCAACGGCCTTTGCCCGCGGTTTGGCGGCCGTTTTCTTCTTGCCTTTCACATCAGAAATCATAAATCCTAAATCAGAAATCTGAGCGACGATCTGCTCCGGCGTGCCTTGGCCCACCACGCTGCCGCCGCCGGCGCCCGCTTCGGGGCCGATGTCGATCAGCCAGTCGCACTGCTTGATGACGTCGAGGTTGTGCTCGATCACGACGACCGTGTTGCCCAGGTCGACCAGCCGGTGGAGCACATCGAGCAGTTTGGCGATGTCATCGAAGTGCAGGCCGGTCGTCGGCTCGTCGAGCACGTAGAGCGTGCGGCCCGTGTCGGGGCGAGCGAGTTCGGCGGCGAGCTTGACACGCTGGGCTTCGCCGCCGGAG
>JANOIK010001312.1:0-1542 GCA_031407585.1 Planctomycetota bacterium
GACGCATCTTCTCGGCCAGGCGGTCGTCGTTGGTCACGACGGCGCCTCCTTCGAAGGTATTGAAGAACTTCGTTGCGTGGAAACTGAATACTTCGCAGTCGCCGAAGTTGCCAAGTAAAGTGCCGCCATGCGAGCAGCCGAATCCGTGTGACGCGTCGAACATCAGCCTCAAGTTGTTGACGGCAGCGACTTCCGCCAGTTCCTCGACCGGCGCGCCGCGGCCCCACAAGTGGACGCCGACGATTCCGGTCGTGCGCGGCGTGATCATCCGCCGTACTGCATCGGGATCGAGATTCTGCGTCGCTGGATCGATGTCGGCGAAGATCGGCGTAATCTCCTGCCACTGCAGTGCATGCGCGGTGGCCACGAACGTGTACGACGGGACGATGACCTCGCCACGCAGCTCAAGTGCGCGCGTTGCGATCTCGAGGGCGATGGTTCCGTTACACATCGCTACGCAGTTTTTGACGCCTAACTTCTCGCGGATTCGCGTTTCGAATTCGATCAGCATCGGGCCGTTGTTGGAGAGCCAGCGGCTTTCCAGGATTTCGCGCGCCCTAGCGAGGAATCGTTCCGAACTGCCTACATTGGGTCGTCCTACGTGGACCGCCTCATCGAACAGCGGCAGGGCGCCGTGGATCGCGAGGTCGGCGGCCACGCGCAGTGTCTTGCAGGCCCGTGAAGGAGGGCTACCCACCATCGGCATCGGGACCGCGGCCAAGCTCCCGACGCCCTTGGCACGGGCGGACGCTGTTCGGTCGTTTTTCATGACAGTGAGTGTTCAGGAAGTGAGATGGCCAAGGAAATCATATCAAGCATATTGCGTGCCCGCGGCGACACGAGTCGCCCACTCCCTGCGCGAGGTGCCGCGACGCGCCAAGTTGCCTGAAGGCAGCGCGGATCCGATTCAGGCCGGAACTGAGCACACGGCGAACAAGCTTGCCGAAAGGTCGGGATAGATCTTCGCAAGATCGTGACACCCCTGAAGGTAGGCTTCGTCCACGATCCCTGCCGCAATCGCCCGATCGAACTGGAAGTTCGCTAATGGCTTTACGAGTATTCCGCCGTGGTCTTCGACGCGATACTCGGCTTGGCGTATGTCCGACAACAGGACGTCCATCGAGTATGTTCGCCGGTGCCCGTGCTGGGCTTCGGCCGGTGTGACGGCGGCGTTGCGTTCGATAAGGCCCATTCGCACGGCGATCTGCCGCGAGAGCGCGTTGGCGTTCGGAACGGCGACGAATAGCCTTCCCTGCGGGTTCAGCCATTGCCGGACTTTCGCGAGGACGTCGACCGGGTGGTCCAGGTGTTCGAGCGTGTGGACGAGGAATATGTTGTCGAAGCGCTGCTCCAGCCGGGCATCCTCGAACGTGGTGTTCAACACGGTCACCCTCCCGGGAAACCGCGTCTGGACGCCCTCGACCAGGTCGCTGGCCGCCTCGATTGCCGTGACGGCGGGGAAATACTCCAGGATTTGCTCGGTCATGTCGCCCTTGTGGCAACCAAGTTCGAGCGCCGACCCTTCGCGGACGAAATGCGGTT
>JANOIK010001314.1:0-1636 GCA_031407585.1 Planctomycetota bacterium
TTATGGAATCCGAACCCGCCGACCTGCTCGAAATAACCCAGAATGCCGCCGTCGAGTTGCAGCACGTTCTCGTAGCCCGCCTCACGCATCCACAACGCCGATTTCTCGCATCGAATGCCGCCGGTGCAGAAACTGACGATGGTCTTGCCCTGCAGCGAGGCGCGGTGCGGCTCCAGGGCGTCGGGCAATTGGGTAAAGCCGGCAATCGGCAACGTCAACGCACCAGCAAATGTGCCATGGGCAACTTCCTGTTCATTGCGCGTGTCGAGCAGGCACAGTTCGCGCCCCGCATCGTCGCGCCCCGCCTTGAGCCAACGCGACAACGTCTGTGCAGAAACCGAAGGCGCACGACCGGCGCTGGGCGCAATGTGCGGTCGACGGAAGGTAATGATCTCGCGCCGGCGCTTGACGCGCAGCCGCTTGAACGGCACAGACTCGCTATCACTGAGTTTGACCGGCATCTCTGCAAAGCGCGGGTCCGATTTCAACCAGTCGATGAACCCGCTGACCGCAATCGGCGTTCCGGCGACGAAGCAGTTGATGCCCTCGTCAGCGACCGCGATGGTGCCGAGCAAGCCGGCGTCCACGCAGTGCGCGCGCAGACTCTGCACCAGCGCGTCCGGGTCGTGAATGGGAACGAATTGATAGGCGGCAAGATTTCGGATCATAAGGAGGTCGTGACTGGCGAGCGCCAGGCACTTACAAACGGCTGAATGGCGTCCTCGGCCGGATTCGAACCGGCGACCTTCCGCTTAGGAGGCGAACGCTCTATCCAGCTGAGCTACGAGGACATGGCCGCGCATTCTACTGTAGGAGGGGTGGGGGCCGCGATTTGTGGGTGTGGGGGGTGCGCTTTTGATGGCGGAGCGGGTCAAGCTGCGGTTGTTGTATTTGGCGGCGCCTGGTTGGGCGGCGGAACGTTTCAATCAGTATCGTGGCGTGGGGAATCGCGGCTGACGCCGCTCCTAAAGGGGCACCGGAACGCTTCAGTCGGTACCGTGGTGTGGGGAATCGCGGCCAGGTCCGCTCCTACAAGGGAATTCGCCATCGGCCTCGCCTACGCTAGAATGTTCGGCCTTGCGCGGGCGCTTTGCGTCGGCAGCTGTCTCACAATCCTACGAGTCTCCGAGGTTTCCATGTCTCATCAAGTATTGAACGCGCTCGGCTTGGGCGCGGTGAATTCCGGTACGTATCTGGGTCAGGGCCAATGGTCGTCGACCAGCGACGCCGGCATCCTGGAATCGGTCAACCCGAGCACGGGCGAAGCCATCGCCCAGGTGCATGCTTCCAGTCAGGCCGACTACGAGACGATCATCGAGCGCGCTGAAGCTGCTTTCGCGATCTGGCGCACGACGCCGGCGCCCAAGCGCGGTGAAGCGATCCGTCTGTGCGGCGATGCCTTGCGCAAGCACAAGGACGCGCTGGGCTCACTGGTCGCGCTGGAGATGGGCAAAATCAAAGCCGAAGGCGATGGTGAAGTTCAGGAGATGATCGACATCGCCGATTTCGCCGTGGGTCAGAGCCGGATGTTGTACGGCTACACCATGCATTCCGAGCGTCCGGGCCACCGCATGTACGAGCAGTATCAGCCGCTCGGCTTGGTCGGGGTAATCAGCGCGTTCAATTTTCCGGTCGC
>JANOIK010001329.1:0-1731 GCA_031407585.1 Planctomycetota bacterium
GCAATCATCTCGACGTCGACCGCCGCGAGCGCCGCTGGCGCGTCGGCCGATTGCAACAGCGCCGGCGAAAGCCGCCGCGCCGCAGCGACCGCTTCCTGCCGCGAAAGCTCCGCCAACTCAACCCGCAATTGCGCCGCTCGCCCCGCGTAGCGCCGCAAGTACCGCTCGACTTGGGCGAATGCGTAGCCATCTTCGGTCAGCAGCAGAAAGGCGTCGTCCGGCAGATGCTCGGCCGTGACGCTCAACCCGCCGGTGACCCGCCGCGTCGCCAGCTGCCGAGGTCCCGCCACGGAAAGCAGGTAGGCCTCGCACGACTCCGGCACGCTGGGCAGCACGAACGAGACCTCGCGGCTCACATACCGCTCATATTGTGCACTCTCCGCCCCCGCGCGACCTAGCTCGGCCTGCGCCGCCGCGTCCTCGGTCCAGCTCATGGGAATCAACAGGTGCGACCGCTCGACCGTGAGCACCATTGCCGTGAGGTCCCCGCGCGACGCCCGCGCGACCGTCGCCGCCTTGCCGCCGGCGAGCCACGGCTCGATCATGCCCAGCCGCAGGTTCGCCAGTTCCAGCGCCGCGGCCCGCTTACGAGTCGCGGCGTCACTGCCCGCGACGCTTGAATGCGACTGAAACACAAAGCCCCGCGGCCACGCCGAAAATGCCGCGGTCGTCGTGTGAGCCAGGTGGGCGTAGCTCGCGGCGCCGCCGTCGGTGCGGGCGCCGCGCAAGGCGGAAAGCTGAGTCGAAGCTGACGACGAACGCTGCGTGTCGAACGCGGCCCACACCGTCGCGCCCGCGCGGCCAAGCTGCCGCGCATGGTTCAGCCATGTCGCCTGTTCCAGCCGCGAGGCCGTGGTTCCCACCGTCGGCCGACCGAGCACCATCACTTCCGCGATCCGGCTCGCCTCGCGCGGCATCGCCAGCGGCCGCAGCACCGTCGGCCGCGTTGGCACGCGCTCGCGCCGTAGGAGGGTCCGCGCCCACTCGTCCGCCAACGCCACATCGGAGCCGTCGGCCAACTCCCCGAGATCCCACGCCAACACGCCGTCGAGTTCCGGACCGACGCCACGCGCTTCGAGCGATTCGATCGACGGCGGCGGGCACACCAGCCACAGGCCCAGCCGCTCCGCTTCGGCCAGTTCCGTCGCGTCAGGCATGCGGCCCATCCACACGGCGTCGAACCCCAGCCGGGCGAGCACTTCGAGCGGCTCGCCCTGCCACTGGATAATCCGCGGCATCAGCGGGGGATCACGCCGCGGCGTTCGTGCGGTCGCCGCGGCGGCTCCCGCCGGCGGACCCTCGACCCAAGCGGCCGCCAATTGCGCGGTCGACAGCGTTTCGCGATGATTGCCGTCCGGCTGCAGCACGCCGTACACCGCGATGCGGTCGACCCACACATCCGTCGCCCCGTTTCCGCCCGGCGCCAGGACGGCCAGATGCGAAACGAATGCTCCCGTCGCGTCGATGCCGGGGCCGTACTGCACCCGCGCCACCCGCACCTGCTGCTCGGTGAGCTTGGGCACATTGTCGAGCGTAATTTGCCGCCACGCGTCGGCGCCCGTGTTATCGCCCGAACGCACGACGATCCGCCGCGCCGCGCCCGTCGCGGGGTCCGTCGAGCGGGGCAGCACCACCACCGCGGCGAGTTGCACCCCCGGCCGGCTGCACCACACCCACGCCTCGAGCCGCAGCTCCTCGATCACGGGCGCCGGCGGAATCGCGTAGCCGAGC
>JANOIK010000010.1:0-1962 GCA_031407585.1 Planctomycetota bacterium
CGTCACCGAATCACCGATGAACAACATACGTCGTGCGGACCATGGCTTCGGATCCAACAGCTTGCCGCCGTCGCCCAGGGTGAAGCCCCGCACAGTAACGATGCCCTGCCAGGTCTCGGTGCGGTGAACGATCTCGACCGCATGTAGACCCGGGGGAAGCCCTTCGGCCAGCGCGACGGTGCTTTCGCCGCGCGGCAAGCGAACAACACGGGGCGCGGCCCCATCGACGATCACGGCGATCCGACTGTTGGCCGTCGTGGCGGCAAGGCGCGCGGCAAGCGATGTGCCCTGGAACGCAAGACGCAGCGTGACCCCGGGATACCCAAAGCGCAGGCGGCTCGGATCCGCGCGATCGGCCCGGCCCATTACACCGACGCGCGCGTCGGACGGCGAGATCAATCCACCGGCGCACGAAGAAAGCAGCCCGATACCGAGCAAGCCGAGCGCGATGGTCGAGACGGCCGATACAACGGCGGATCGAACACTGGAGCCCGCGATCGACGGTGCCGTTGGCGCGAAACGAAGGCGGCGCATGTGGCCGCGCAGACTAACACCGCCGTGTCCGGTGGCCGGACGACGGGAAACCATGGCGGCCGGTTGGTCGAAACCCGTTCGATCTGGCCGGGAGGAAGGCCACCAATGTACGAGCGGCAGCGATGACTGGGCATCGGCCATTGCCGAAGTCGAATCGAAGCTCCGCGGGCAAGACGCAGACCTTCCCGCATCCTTGAAGGCGTGGTGCGTGGCGCGGCCACAGCCGACGGCGAGACACAACGAGATCGCGACAATCAGATCGCGCGGAGGATCTTCGCGCGGCGCTTGCTCACCCGGCGGCGGGGTCGAGTCGCGTGAAGGACGTCCAAGGCGGAGCGAAGTTTGTCCGCATCGCGCGATCGTGGTGAAAGCCGACCAGCGCGGCAGCGACGTCGACCGGCACGCTGAAGAGATAGTCGACATCCGCGTCCTTCCCGCCGTCCGCGTCCTGCCGGGCCACGGCTTGCTCCCGCAAACCGGCAAACTCCGCGGGCGCGTCGCCCTCCGCCTCAAGGTCATACATCCCGTTTTCGGAAGAGTGCGTGACCTGAAAACTCCTGCTGCCGTCGATCCACCGAAAGCACGCGCTGACCATGACATGCTCCTCGGCTTGGCAAGCGATCAGCGTACATCCCGTCGACAGACGAGCGAGCGACTCGGGGTCCAACAGTCGATGAAAGCATTCGTCCAGCAGGACCAGGTAGAACCCTCCCGCCAGCGCCCCACCCGCCGTGTACCCCTCCCCACTCATCACCTTGGTGGTGGTGTCTTCCCGGCCCAGCCTGGCCAGGACGGTGTCGCTGCCAATGCCCTTGAACGCGATCCACGACAGAGAACAGCCCATCTCGTTTGCCTCCAAGCCGCTCTTCGTATGGATGCCCGAGGCGATCGACGTTTCCAGGATCTCTTTCGGGGTCATCTCCGCAAGCTTCTCGATGATGCGTCGGTGCGTCTCCGCGTTCGCATACGGCGGCGGCTTCAAGGAAGGAGCGTTTCGAGAACGGCTCACCTTTCGGCCGGTTCGGCGTCCAAAGTTCCGCCTTCAGGCGCCATCGCTGCTACAGATCGTTTGGCTCTGGCAATTCGATCCTGGCACCATTCCACCAGAGAGCGGGCGGCGGCGACGTCATTCTCGGAAGAGGAGAATCGCGCTGCTGGAGCCACAGCCTCTGCTGACCCTTCCGGGCCCTGGCGAAGCGTCGGATATCGAGAATCTTCGACCCTGCTCTTGAGTTCGGCCAGCCTTCGCCCGACTTCGGGATCGATCGGAACCTGAAGCGCATCCGGCAAGAGCTTGGCGATTCGTGCGATGTCATGACCAAAAGTCTTCTTGAGATCACCGTCGTTGAAGCGAAGGCCAAGAGCGAAAAGGATGGCCTTGTGTGCCTTTTCGACCGCTTGCCCCGCCAACCATATCGCCTGCGAATG
>JANOIK010000040.1:0-1800 GCA_031407585.1 Planctomycetota bacterium
CGTGACCAAGAACGACAGCGTGGTGTTCGACTTCACCTCGGCTGCCGACATCACCGACGCGGTGGTCGACGAACTGCTCGCCAGCGCCCCGCCGGTGCAAACGCCCGTGCAGCAAACGCCAACGGCCATGCCGACAACGCCCCCAGCCGCCCAACAAGCCGCCGCGCCGGCCCAGACCCAGCAGCAATAGACACGACGTAGTCGTGCTCCCATCCCCCTCCCTGGAAGGGAGGGGCTAGGGGAGGGATTCCCGACCGTCGCGCGGTCTTAAGAGATCTGAAGCACCGTTCCGTCGAACGGCGCTTCCCCTCTTCGCTGAAACGGATGCGATTCGAGACCGACTCTACACGGTCTCCAACCGCCCCGTCGCGTCGCCAAACTCTCCCAGCTCCCGAATCCCGAGCCGATCGGCCATGCTCAGGAACAGGTTCGACGCCGGCACGCCGCCGTGCTTCACGAACCGCCCCGGCGTGAGCGTGCCGCCGCCGGCGCCGGCCAGCACGATCGGCAGGTTCGAGTGCGTGTGCCGATTGGCGTCCGCGTTGCCGCCGCCGTAGACGATCATCGAGTTGTGCAGCACCGACTGGCCGTCGGCGTCCTCGATCTTGCTCAGCTTGTCGAGGAACCGGGCGAATTGCCGCGTGTACCACAGGTCGATCTCTTCGACCTTCGCGACCCAGTCCTCGCGATTCTGGTGATGCGACAGGTCGTGGTGGCCCTCGGAAATGCCGATGTCGTCGAACGATCGGTTGCTGCCATCGTGCGCTAGCAGCATCGTCGCCACGCGGGTCGTGTCGGTCTGGAACGCCAGGGCCAACAGGTCGTACATGAGAGCCATGTGCTCTTCGTAGCTTTCGGGAATGCCCGCGGGAGCGTCGATCCCCGGGTCGACCGCCACGCCGAATTGCTCGGCCCGCTGGATGCGAGTTTCGATGTCCCGCACTCCCGTGAGGTACTGGTCGAGCTTGGCCGCGTCGCCCGTGCCGAGCCGCGACTGCATCGACCGGGCGTCGTCCATCACGAAGTCGAGCACCGACCGCTGCTGCTCGCGACGCCGCGCGAGACTGGCCGCCCGCTCGCCGGGCTTGCCGGCGCCGAACATGCGCTCGAACGCTAGCCGCGGATTGGCCTCGGGCGTCACGGGCGTCGTGGGCGAGCTCCACGCCAGGTTGAACTGATACGCACACGAATAACCAGAGTCGCACGAGCCCGAGCTGCGTCCCGGGTCGCACGAGAGCTCCAGCGACGGCAGCCGCGTGACATGCCCGGTGTGGGCCGCGATGGTCTGATCGATCGAGACGCCCGCGCGGATGTTCGTAGCGCTCTTGTTCACGCGCACGCCGGTGAGAAACGTGCCGTTGGACCGCGCGTGGTCGCCGGCGCCGTCCGGCCCCGGTTCGGCATTGGCGTGGTCCAGCCCGCCCATCACCTGAATCATGTCGCGATGCGGCGCCAGCGGCGCGAGCGTCCGGCTCAACTGAAAGTCGGCGCCACGGCCCTCCGCGGCCGGCCACCAGGCGCGCGGAATGGCGCCGTTGGGGAAGAACAGGAACGCCGTCCGCAGCGGCGCGCCGCTCGCAGTCGTAGCGATGCCGCTGGCGCCTGCCGTTGCGGCCAGCGCCCGCGCGGGCAGCAGCGACTCAAACGCCGGCAGCGCCACGCACGCCCCCAACCCGCGCAAAAAGCTGCGCCGATCGAAGCTCGCCACCCGCTCCGCCGCCCGGCGATCGTTCCTCATCGACATCACATGCTCCTAAGGAAAGGACTAACCACGGAGGCAGGGAGAGCACGGAGAAGGCC
>JANOIK010000002.1:0-7892 GCA_031407585.1 Planctomycetota bacterium
GCGCCTACCGGGGCGGCGCAGCCGCGGGAGGTCTTATGTTGGGAAGTCTTACACGCAAGGCGCGCGGCAACGGAGACCTCTTGTGGCATTCGCCACCCCGGTAGCCGCGGACGGCAACCGGGGCCACCCGCGGATTTCGCGGATGAGATGTGCGATTCCTAGCCGCGTTTCGGGACGCCCCGCCGCGGAGAGGGGATGCTTCCCTAGCCTGCAGATTCCCTGCTCGGCCACTGCTGTAGGTCACTTCCGTGCATTTGCGATACATTGAAATCAGCGGGGCCACCACATCCATCAACGCCGTACTATGATTCCATCGACGCGAACGCCGCTCTGCGCCGCTCTCCTCGTTCTCGCCGCACTCGCCGTCGCCGCGCACCCCGCAAGCGCCGCCAACCTTTACACCTACGACCTCGACTCGCTCTGCCACCTCGCCTCGGACATCGTCGAAGCCAAAGTCGTCAAGAGTCCGGCCGACGAGCGCATTAGGTCCATCGACTTTCGGGTCACGCGAGTTCACAAGGGCGACCTCCGCGCCGACGAGGTCGTCCACGTGTTCTATGCCAGCTTCTATTGCAAATCGAAAGAGAACGGGCTCTTCGATGAGCAGCCGCTGGCGACGGGCGACTCCGTGTTTCTCTTTCTCCGCCGCACCAGCACGAGAGAAACCGAGGACTACCCTCCGGATGTCCGCAGCGAAGTCTTCTACAAGGCCGTCGGGGGCGGCATGCGACTACTCCAGAACGACCGCATCTTCGCCTTCTACCAGTACAACAACCCGGGGTCTTACCTCACGGAATATCTCAAGGACGGCGACGCCTCGAAGCTTCCCACGGTCGAAGGCTTCCGCGAAATGCTCGCCAAAAGCGTGCAGCACACCGAAGAACTCAACCGCTTCGTCGAAGCCGATCAGCCGGACGTTTCGCAACTGCTGAAGATCATGGATGACCGCAAGCTCGAGGGTTGGAACTTCAGCCGCATCGATTATTTCTCCGCGCGAATCTGCGACCGATTGGCCGACGCCCACGATTTCGGAGCGCTCGACGCGGCCTTCGCGATAAGCAAACACTCGATGGATTGGCACGTGATCGCTTCCGGCTTCCATACGCCGGCCGGGCGCGAGTACATCTTCGGCAAAGTCGCGGACGACAATCTTTCTATGGAAACGCGTCTGCGTTACGCACGCGCGCTGCGGAATGCCAACTCTGTATACGTCCCTGACGCTTATAAAAGAGACGTTGGTCTGTGGGATAACGGCTTGCGTTCTACTAACACGGCCCTGTCGAAAACAAACGATGACCGCGACCCCCACTTTCTTCTGCGAGTCGCGAAGCTGGCGCGCTCGCTCGCCCGCCACGAAGAGCTTTGTTGTCAACTCGTCAACGGATTCGACATTGGCATCCAACACCCGCCGCGCCCTCTGTCCCCCGAAGACGCCGAGGCGTTCGCCGAGCTGAAAGCGTTCTACGACGAACGGCCGTCCGAAGAGATTCAGTTCGCCATCGAGCGCGTCGCCCTGCGGGACCCCGCCACCTATGAAAGTCTGCATTCCCCCTGCGGCCCCGTCGCCTCGATTGTCCGTCCCAACACCCGGCCCGGCTACGCCAAGGGCGACGCTGAGCATGTCATGATCGACTACGAATATCGCCGGACGCCTGCAACGATCAGCGCCAAACCGGTCCTCATTCTCGCGTCTGTCGATTCACAAACCGAGTACGTTCTCGACCCGCCGGACTCCTGGAAGATCGCCACGCCGCACGAAGGCGGACGCGGCGGTAGCCTCGTCACGCTCCCCGCCGATCTCCCCCACGGCGAATATCGCCTCTACCTCCAATTCAAGGACGGCGACGAAACCATTAGCACCGGCCACGCCTGCACGCTTGAGCTTTGACGCCGTCGGGAGCGAATCTGCGGCCGGCCCGCCATTGAGCAATCCTCTTGCAGCTGCGCCGCCCAGGTAGCCGCGGACGGCACCCCGGGCCACCGACGGACGCCTGCCCTATGAGGCGGCACGACGGCGGGGCGCCGGAACCTTGCAGCCGCTGAATGGCCTGCCTATAGTGGCCATTCACCTTTGGAGAGACTTCTATGGCGTTTTCGCGGTCCGTTTTCGTGCTGGTTGGCTTGCCGGCCTTTGCGGCGGTTTTGTCGCTGGGTTCCTCGCGCGCGACGGCCGACGTTGTCGTGGCGCCGCCCATTGAAGTCCATACCTTAACGCACAGCTTCCAGCCTGAATTCGATTTCTTTCCGGCCTCTAGTCGCGATTCCATCTCCATCGGCGACGGCGGCTATACAGGCGGGGGCGCATTTTCGGTTCCCTCGATTAGCAACGGCGACACGGCCACGATGCGGGTGCAGGCGCCGGCTGGCATGAAGTTCGTCATCCATGATCCCAATGCTTTCATGGGCCTCGATTTCTTTTGGCAGGCCGGGGGTGACTCCATCACGCTTGCGGGCGGGTCGGCGGTGTTCGAGAACCTGACTGGCGTGGAGCCGTCGCCCTCCTACTCGTTCCTCGGAGTTGGCAACAGCGGCAACGTCATCAAAGCGACTTTGCAGTTCGACTCCATTGGTCTCATCGAATTCACGGCGCTGGACATCACGATCCCGGTGCAGTCGTCTCCGGGGAGCGGGGCTCGTAACTTCGGCTCGGTCCAGAGCAACAGCGAGCCCGCCTTCTACGCGTTCGCGTTCGGCCCCACGGATCACACGGTGATGTCGCTCGAGCCGACGGCGGTGCCCGAGGCGGGGGCGTGGCTGTTGGTGGGCGTAGTTGCGAGTGCGGGCGCGGCGTGGCGCGTCCGGCGGCGGTTGGCCCCCGGTCATTGACCGGGCCAATGATTTTCAGAATGCGATTCGAACCGCTCCAATAAAAGCCACCGGCAGAGCCGGTGGCTTGCATTCGATTCGCACTCTGAACCTCAACAAATGGGCGCGTTGAGTGCAGACACCTCTCCGACGCCTCTGCGTCAATCGAGGTCCGTCTCGGGCTCTTGGCCGTCGATGGTCGCCATGGCTCGGTGCAGCACCAAGTCCATGCTGTAGCTGAAGGAGTGGACCGATCCGTCGGCCATGGACATGTTCCAGCCGGTGAAGTGAGCGCTGCCGAAGTCGTGGCAGGCCAGGCAGTTGTCGACAACGTCGACCGACGCGGGCCGGGCGGCGAAGCGGACGTACGAATTCGAGGCCCCCGGATTATCCGTGAGGCCCGCGATCGGGGCGCGGTCGCCGACGTCTTCTCCCGTTTGGTACTTGGCGACGTCCATGGACTTCTCGCCGACGAGATACGTGTTGCTTAATCCATCGGCAACATTCTTAACGGCCGTGCGGCGGCGCAGGGCCCAAATCCCGTCTTGTTCCATGGCGATGATCCTGCCGCCGCTCGCCTCATCTGTGGCACTGCCGCCGTTAATGGCGTAGTCGGTCCGAGCGCCGAGCGGGCCGAACGCGGCCAGTTCGGCCCTCACCAGGGGATAGGCGATGGCCGGGCGCCGCGTGGGGCAGTAGAGCGAGGGAACCGGGATGATCACCGCGGCGCGAGTTTGCTGCGGGGTCGAGCGCCCTTGGGCGGCGGCAATGAGGATGTCCGCGACAAGCGAGTTTTCCATGTACTCGAGCGTCTGGAGAATCCAGTTGCCCGTGATGGGCAATGCCGGAGCGGAGGTGAGGCGCGTGCCGACCTGCACGAAGAGCGGCTCGCGCTCTCCGCCGTGACCGGGAAAGTATCGCCGCGCGGACTCGAAATTGTGGAAGCTCGTGGAGATCTGCTTGAGATTGTTGCGGCATTGGGTCTGCCGGGCCGCTTCGCGGGCTGCTTGAATCGCAGGCAACAGCAGGGCCACGAGAACGCCGATGATCGCGATGACGACCAGGAGCTCGACGAGGGTGAAGGCGTGGGCCCTATGCAGACCGGCGGCGGAGTGCGTTCTACCGCGCAATGAATTTTGAAGATCGGCAACGTGCTTCATTGCGACGGCCCCGGCAGCAAATGACGAGATGCGGACGGCCCCTAACCAGTCCGCGGGCAACTTGCAAAAGCGATTGTAGCCGTGGAGTTTTCAAATGTCACCCATCTTGAGCGGTGAATTCTTCGCTCCGGGGGCCACCCCTTCAATCGAAATCGGTGGCCGGCTCTTCCCCGTCGATCGACGCGAGCGCCCGGTGCAGGACGAGGTCCATGCTGTAGGTGAGCGAGTGGACCGAGCCGTCGGCCATGGCCATGTTCCAGCCGGAGAAATGGGCGCTGCCGAAGTTGTGGCAGGACGTGCAGCGGTCTTCGACGTCCTGCTCGGCGGCGAGCGACGCGAAACGCACGTAAGTGTTGGCGGCGCCTTGAGTGTCGTCGAGTCCCGCGATGGGCGTGCGGTCGCCGTGGTCATCGCCGGTTTCGTAGCGGACTGTTTCCATCGCCTTTTCTCCGACGAGATACGTGTTGCTCAGGCCGTCGACAACTTGGCGAATCTCGGTGCGGCTGCCGAGGGCCCAGACGCCGGCGAGGTCCAGGGCCAGCCAATCGGGCTCGCTGCCGACCGGCGAGGCGCTGCCGCCGTTCATGGCGTAGTCCGTGCGTGCGCCCATCGGGCCGTAGACTTCGAGGGGCTTGCCAATGTGCGGATAGGCCTGGGAGGCTCGGCGCGTCGGGCAGTAGAGCGACGGTATCGAAATGGCCACCGCTGTGCGTAGGTCGTCCTCGGCGGCGCTTCCCTGTGAGGCGCGAATGAGTACATTCGCGACGATGTCCCCCTCCATGTACCGAAGCGATTGCAACAGCCAGTTGCCGGTGGGAGGCATACCCTCCGCCGCGGCTTCCCGTTCGGGACCGAAGTCGACCCGCACGGGCGTCAGTTCGCCGCCGTGGCCCGGGAAGAAGCGCTGGGCGGACTCGAAATTGTGCACGCTCGTGGCGAGCTGCTTGAGATTGTTGCGGCACTGGACCTGGCGCGCGGCTTCGCGGGCCGCTTGGATCGCGGGGAGGAGCAGCGCGATGAGCACGCCGATGATCGCGATGACGACCAGGAGCTCGACGAGCGAGAAGGCGCGCCGACGACCTCGCTGGACGTGCGCGGGTGCTCGCTCATTGCGAGTGTCGAATCGCGGCATCGAAACGCGCTCCTGCGTTTGCGACGAGGGGGATGAGGAGTGTTGGCCGGCGGGCTTCGGGAGTTCGCCGCTGGCCTAAGACTGATTGTAGCTGGGGCGTTTTGGGGCGTCATCCGGGCGGGAGGAATGGGCGGACGGACATGCCCACGCGGACGTGGGCATGGCACCCCGACTTGCGCGGAAAGCCGGATTGCGGCTTACTACTTGGCCTTGGTCGCCTTGGTCGCCTTGGTCGCGCGTTTGCGAACTGGCTTTGGCTTGACTGCGGGCTCGACGGGGCCGGAGCCTGGGGACACTTTTTCGAGGGAGTCGGTGCGGAGCTTGATGCTCAGTCGCTGGAGAGCCACTTGGGCCTCGACGCCGTCGCGATCGATGAAGAGAATTTCGCCGATCAGCCCCTCGTCCGTGCGCACTCGATCGCCTTTTTTGAATGTCATCGGGGCGGCATGCTCCTGCGTTGTGTATGAGGGCTGGCGGAACACCCATCCTACCATGCCGGGGCGTTGGCCGGGGGTTCAAACCCCAGGCGGAAGGCAAGATTCTGACGGCGCGGAGTTGCCTAGATTGCCGCGCAAAATCAGCGCTGCGCCGCTGCCTCGGACTCGGAGAAACCGCGGATTGCGCGGAATTCGCGGATGGGATGCATTCAAATCCCGACGCGAGTTCTTGAGGTTCTTGCCATCGCAAACAGTCTCGGCCAGGGATTGTCCGATCCGCGAAATCCGTGAAATCCGCGGTTGACATTGTTTGCGCTGCAGAAGGGGTCAGTCCCCGATTTCAGCGGACTGAAATGGGGGACTGACCCCTGCGCATAAAAAAACCGGCGGCCGGATTCCCAAGGGAACCCGGCCGCCGGCAGGTTTCACGCGTGACTTGCGGCCGTCGGCCATCAGCTCGGGGCGAGAAGGAATGAACCCTCAAGCCTCAGGCCTGCGCCTCAAGCCTCGGTCGTTAGTAGGTCACGTAGCCGTCGACCATGAAGGTGTCTTCGTCCAGGCCGATGCCCGGCGCCCAGTCCTGACGGTACTCGGGACGGATGTTGGTGTTCTCCGTGAGCTTGATGTTCAAGCCGCTGGTTGCTTCGTAGAAGCTGACGCCGTCAGCCTTCCACCACTCGAGCCGACCGCCGATGCCGACCACATCGTTCAACGAGTACAGCAGGTACTGGTTGAGGCCGATGGTGTCGAACTCGCTGACGCCGGGATTCGAGGTATCGAGGTGGTCGACTTGGGCGATGTACTGCAGGTTGTCCGTCAGCGAGGCCACGACGACAGCGCTACCGGACAAGCTGTTGTCGTCGCCGCCGTCGCGCCAACCGAAGTTGCCGTACGTGGTCATGTAGGTAAACGTCACGGCATCGTTGATGGCGTAGGAAAAGCCCGAGTGTAACGCGTTGCCGCTGTTGAGCTGGTCAAAGCCGGTGTCCCAGCCCAACACCCAGCCCGCCATCACCGACAGTTTCTCGCTCATCGCGTACGTGCCCAACACGCCCGTGTGAGTAAATGGCTCGCTGTTGAACATTGTGTAGCTGTGGCTGCGGAAGAAGTTGCCAGTGACCGGAATCACTTCATAACCCTGCAGGGTGAAGAAGTGACCGACCTTCACTGACAGGTCGCCGACGGCGAATTCGCCGTAGGCCTGGGGGATGGCCCAGCCGTACTCGCCGTGATCCAGCGACGCATCGAAGGTGCCGAACCCGCGAACGCCGGCGCCGGGGTTGCCGAAGGCTTGCGTCTTCTGCGCGTCCGTGCCGTAGACCGTGTCAATGCGACCGCCGACGTCGAGCCCGGCCGACCCGTCGACCGTCTTGCCAATGTAGAACCATTGTTGCCCGAGGTGCAGGTGGTCCGGCACGTCGTCGAACGACAACAGGTCGTTGTAGGCTTGCGACAGGGGGACGTTGTTGTCCATGTACGCCATTTCGGTCCAGCCGCCGATTTGGTAGGGCGAGCTGGCGGGCAGGCCAATGAGGCTAGCCAGCGTGAAGCCGCCGACTCCGGCTCCGCAACCGCAGCCGTCGCCGCAGTCCGTTCCACAACAGGGATCCGCACAGCACGAGTCGGCAGCGCCGCACTCGGGCTCGCAGCAGTCGCTCGCAAAAGCGACGCCCTTCACGTTCTGATCGTAGGACCACCCCGTCGCGGTGGTGTCGGCTTTCGCCACACCCGCGACCAGGACGGCCAGCGAGACTGTCCATGTCCGAATTTTCACCTGTAAGCTCCTTCTGCTTTTCGCTTGGTTTTGAACCGGTCACCAACCGGCCCAAAGCAAGCATGTCTGAGTGATGCGTGACGCCGGTCCTCTGGGGGGACGGCAAAGCGGCGTCGCGAGTGTCTCCATCCGCCTCGCAATCATCTATCGACGAGCAGTTTCGGGAGGGTCGAGCTTGCAGCGAGCGATTCGGGGCATTTCCGAAGGGGTTTGCCGTAAAAACGGGAAACCTTAACGATTAACCAGGAGCGCCCGCCGCAAATGCCAGCATGGCGAGGGGGCTTTTCGCCGCGTGCGCGATGCGAGGGTGTGAAACTTTGCGGGCTGGGCAAAGTGTGGCGCCGGCTGGCGGCGATCGTCGCGCAGCGGGAGAGGAATGGTCGATCAGTGCGTGGCAACGCCGTCGTCGGCGGGAGAGTCGCCGTCTTCGGCGGGAGACTCATCGAGCAGGCTCCAAGCGTCGACGCGCCAGGGATGGCCGGCCGCTTCGTACCTGGTCAACGTGCTGACGCGGTTGCAGGGCCTCGGCCTTACCTCGAAGGGCAGCGGGGTGGACAACGTGCGCAACATCACCGCGTCGCCCA
>JANOIK010000049.1:0-8683 GCA_031407585.1 Planctomycetota bacterium
AACTTTTCCTTAGTGCGGGCGGCGGTGACGCCGTCCGCCGATTTCAATCGCGACGGCGGCGTCGATGGGGACGACCTGCTGTTGTGGCAGCGCGGCGTGGGGACGATCGGGGCGCTGCAATCGCAAGGGGATGCGAACTTCGACGGCGTGGTCGACGGGGCGGACCTCACGATTTGGCGTGGCGCGTACGGTAGTGCCGTGGCCGCCGCGCTGAGCGTGCCGGAGCCGGGCGGGCTGGCGTTGGCGGCGATGGGTTTGTTGGGGGTGATGCGGCGTCGTCGGTAGGGGGCGCGGCGCGCGGCATCGGGACGATGCCGGCTAACAGGGGGTCGCGCTCCCGCCGCAAGCGGCGGGGCTAAATGAGCGTGGCGGTAGATATTCGCGGCGCGGAATTGGCCCTTCTCGTCGCCGGTGGATTATGATGGCAGCGCAACGTCGCTCTTCTCGAAACGCCTCAAATTCGCACCTGGGAGAACGCTCATGACAGCACGGAATTGTTCGCCGCGGGTCCGCGCCTACGCGGCGCTATTGGCCCTCGCCTTTTTGGGCATCGGTTTCGCCGCGAGCAGCGCGACGGCTCAAATCATCACCTTCGAGACGTCGCCGTCCGGGGCCGTGCCGGTGGACGACGATCCGCTGTCGCCATTCACCCCCTACACGATCGCCGGCGTCCAGGTGGCGTTCGGCTTCGATCTGAATTCGGACCAGATGGTCGAGACGCCGGCCGAGTTCGAGCGCGTCGGCGGGCCGAATATGGAACCGGAGACCGGTTTCATCGGCAGCAACGGGCCGGATCTGCCGGACGCCGGTTTTGCGGCGCAGCTCGGCCAGTGGTTTCTGCGCGGGCCGACGACGGGCATCAGCTTCGGCCGGTTCGTGATCACGTACACGAGCCCGTTCCCCGTGGTGGCCGCGTCGGGCGAGATCTGGGACATCGACGGGCTGCCGAATCCGGCGGACCCGTTGCTGCCGCCGTTCACCGAGGAGTACACGGTGCGGGCGTACGATGTGACCAACACGCTGCTGGCGACGCAGGTGTCGCCGCTGGGGACGCTGGCGACGCCGATCGCGCCGCTCGACGGCCAGCCGTGGACGTTCGCGTTCAGCGGGCTGTCGGCGGGCATCGACCACATCGTGGTGACGTTCACCGGCACGAAGCCCGCGGGCATTGGCTTGGCGTTCAACAACTTTCGGCCCGTGACGGCGCCGGAGCCGAGTGGGACGACGCTCGTGCTCATGGGCGCGGCGGCGCTGGTGCGGCGGCGGCGCGGGTAAGCGAAGCGAAGAAACCAGCGCGCTAGCGCGTGCCGGCTGATCGAATCAGCCGCAGGGCGCTAGCCCCCGGTTTCTGGAGCGTTACGGCGCGGTCGTGAGTTCGAAATCCGCGGCGGCGGTTCCGTCGGCGGGGACTTCGAAGGTGAGCTCCGAACTCTCGTTATAGCGCGCGGGAAAAGCGTCCTTGACCGGGGGCCCTGTCGATGTGTCGCTCGCCATGGACCGGGGCGGTCCTGTCGACGAGATCCGCACGGAGTGCGTGCCGACGACGGCGCCGGGAGCTCCGCGCACGGTCGACAGCTCGAAGTGGCCGTTCTCGTCGCAAAGGGCGGACGAGCCGGGACCGGGATTAGCGTTCTGGGCGCTGCTCTTGGGCGAAAAGATGACTTGTGTGTGGGGGACGGGATGGCCATCGAGCGTCACGCGCCCCGACACGGGCGCCATGGAGAACGGCTCCGAGTCCTGGCACCCGGGGATCGCCGCGGCGGAAAGGCTGAGGACGGCGAGCCAACGCCGTGTGCGTCTTGCGTGTGATCGACTTACGAACATGCGGCTGGCAATCACGGAAGGGCGGCGACTTGCTCTTCGCCGGCGGTGGTGGTCCAGGCGCGGAAAATGAGCATATCGACGTTCATGCTCACTGGGGCGACGGAACCATCGCACTTGGCGAACTGCATCGAACCACCGGCGTGGAGGCTTCCCCACGATCGCTTGCAATCGTGTCCTCCTCCGCGGGTGATGCACTCGTTGTAATCGGTATGCATCGTGAGCGGGTTGTTGATGCCGCTGGATTGGTTGTACGAAGTGTAAGCGTAGCACCACAAGGTCCGGCGCGACAGCGCGGGCCCCGGGCTGGCCGTGTTGTGATATTCGCCGATGAGCAGAGTGTTGGAGGTTCCGTCGGGAATGTTCTTCGTCGCAACCGGCCGCATTTTGCGGTCCGTCGCGGGCGGATTTCTGATGATCGCGTGCAACGGGCCGCGCGTCCACTCGGGAATCGTCGCGATGTTGGCGGCAGAATTCGCAAGCGGATTATCCCAGTAGTAATCGCCGGAGGAATTGGTCGAGGACCCCGAAACGGCGCGGTAGGAGCCGGGCGCCCACAGTACGCCGGTTCCTTGTCCTGATTCAGGGTTCTTCAGCTCGGTCTGCTCGATGTCAGTAGGGCAGAGATACATGGGGACGAACGTTTCTCGCAAGCGCTTGTTCTGCGCGTTTGAGAAATCGACGGCGACGCCGGCGATTTTTTGAACCCACAAGGCATAAAGCGCCGGCTGCTCGGCAAAGGGCAGGATGTCGACCGTCCAGGTGCTGGAGTAAACCCCAGCAATGGCTGTCGTCTCGCACGTGCTGCCGGGCGGGAATTGACCTTTGGCCGTGTCATAATTCAGAACGGCCAGGCCCATTTGCTTGAGGTTGTTCGCGCATTGGGCTCGCCGCGCGGCCTCGCGCGCCGCCTGGATGGCAGGGAGTAACAACGCCACCAGCACGCCGATGATGGCGATCACGACCAGAAGTTCCACGAGCGTGAAAGCGCGCGCGGGAGCCGCGCAGCGAAAGTGTCGCCGGTTCATGTCCACGCTCCGTGGCACGAGAGAATGAGAAGTCGAGAAAAGTGCCGCGGCGTTGGGGCCCCACCCACCGCACGCTTGGCCCAGTTAATATAAGGTCGCGGTTCCTGAAATCTAACAGGAATTGTGCTTTGCGGCGCAGAAAAGCGAATTTCACGAAGAGCGCTCGAGACAGGGGCGGGTGCTGCCGGAGCGACGAAATCGCCTGATTTCCGGCTCGGTTGCGGGAAGGCGCGAGGGCCTGCGGGGTGGTTGCCTGCGGCGCGCCGGTGCGCTAGACTCGACCCCTTCACGGGCGTGCGGGGTTTCATTCCCCACGCTGTAATAGCTCGCGCGACCGGAAAGCAAACCGGAGCGCGACGCGCAGCCTTTCGACTGGTATTTCGACTGGGCATGATCGCCTGGTCTATGGATCCATCGCCGGCGAGGGGAACGGTTTTCCGCCTCGCTTGCCCTCTCGGCGAGCTCCACGCACGTGGGCTCCGGCAGAGGCCGGCTCAGCAGAGGGAGACTGTTTTCATGGTTCGAGTTACTTGTGTGATACCGCGCGCATGGTGGGCGGCCGTCGTCCTGGTTGCGGCGCTGATCGTTGCCGGCGTGCGGCCTGCCGCAGCGCAGGCCGCCGAGGGCCCAGAGCTTACCGAAGCGGCCGCGGCCGTTGCGGTCGCTGCGGAAACGCAAGCCGCGCCGCAGCAGGTGAGCGCGGGCGGCGTCGATTGGTACGTCGACTACTACGACGCGTACCGCGCGGCCGTCGCCGAGAAGCGTTTTCTTCTCATCAACGTGACGCCCGCGGCAACGAGCGCCGGTTCGCAAAGCGTGCAGCAAGCCGCGGAAAACTACATCGCGTCGAGCGCGCACTTGCAGAAGCAACTCTCCGCCGTCGTGCGATTGCGCGTGCCGATGGATGCGACGATCGACGTCGATGGCGCGCCGAAGCGGCTGCTCAGCTCGGGCGCGTTTGCCGAACTCGTCGGCGGGCCCGGTTTTGTGCTCATCGATCTGGCGAACGAAAGCGAGTCGTACTACGGCCACGCAGTGAGCGTGCTGCCGTACGCCGGCGGGAAGTACTACCACTGGCAGCCCAATTACCTCTCGACGATTCTGAGCGTGCCGGCGGGAACGCTGACGCAGCGCACGATGATCTGGGCGGTGCGGATTCACCCCGAGGCGCCGCAGAGCACCGGCGGCGTGTTTCATCCGTCGCTGGCCGACGGGGCCATGCAGCAGGCGTCCTACCAGGCGAACGTCGGCGTGCAGGGGCATCAGAACTTCAGCTCGCGGTTCCAAACGCTGAGCTCCGCGGCCGGCGGCAGCGTGGCCGAGGTGTGCGCCGAGAGCTGGCCGAACGAGAACCTGATCGACTCGTGCATCGATTGCGTGGATAGCTGGCGGCACTCGTCCGGCCATTGGCAGGGCGTGTCGCGACCGCACCGGGCGTTCGGCTACGACATTCGTCGCGGCCGCAACGGCATTTGGTACGGCACGGGGATCTTCGCGGACTGAGCGCGAGGTCGGCGCGACCGGCGCCGTTCCCTGCATCGATTCCCGAACGACCCGCGACGCGATTCTTCCGTCGCGGGTCGTTTTGTTACGTATCAAGTGGAATGCTCAAGAAGCCTGCGACGTGAGTGAAAGATGACCCACCGCGCCACATACGCCAATGACTCCGGCGCGACGATCAGCGACCACGATCGCACCGACGTACGCACGCTCTCCCCTACTCTGGGATACATGCGGTGGCGACGGGCTGGCCACTAGCCTTAGAGCAAATGGCTCCTCTTGTGATGGCTTTCCTGGCATTCGCCAAGCCGTCACACAATCTTCGGTTGGAATTCAACCGACGTTCTCATCGTCTTCATGCTTGACGGCGATACTCCCCTCGCAGTCAACGATTGCGATTCACGTCGAGTTTACTCCGGACGCGGAGTGCGATTTCGGCGACAGGTCGTCCGCGCTTGCACTTTAGTCTCAGCCTAACGACGGCGCAATTTGCGTCGCGGGGCCCGCGTTTTCCTTGCTCTCGGTCGAGCGTCTGCGTGGACGGTTCGCGCCCAGTGAGAAGCGCGCGGAGGAGTCGTTGACATCGGCGATTGCCATGCAGTTTTTCAGCGTTAACCATTTTGGCTTCCAAGGAGTGAGATCTCATGATGCACCGCTTTCGCTTCCGACGTCGATTCTTTTCGACGGCGACGCTCGCCGTGGCCGCGGGTTGGGCTGGTCAGGCTGTCGGGCAAACAACAGGCCCGAGCAGCTCGCAGTCGCCCTATCTCTTGCCGACGTTCCCTGGGGTTCAAACAATC
This sequence comes from Planctomycetota bacterium, assembly GCA_031407585.1. Taxonomy (GTDB): domain Bacteria; phylum Planctomycetota; class Planctomycetia; order Pirellulales; family Lacipirellulaceae; genus Lacipirellula. Next base: position 5,150 of record JANOIK010000049.1, read on the forward strand.
TCTATCATGACGGTGGGCGACTCGGTGAATATGAAGCCAGACGGGGTGACGCCGTACCGCATGGTTGGCATTGCCGATGGCTTGGGCGGGTTCACACCGGGGAACGACGGATCCTTTACGCTGTTGATGAATCATGAGCTTCCCGTCAATGTGACGACCGGCTTGGGGGCCGGCATTGCCCGCGCTCACGGCCAGGCCGGGGCTTTTGTCTCGCAGTGGACGATCGATGCGGCCACGCTCCAGGTGCGCAAGGTGGAGGATTTTCTACCAAACGCTACGAGCCTGTATCTGAGCAACAATGTGCCAGGCGCTTCGGTCCACAGTGGATTTTTGGCCGCGGGGACGAGCTTGATCGGTCGGCTCTGCTCGGCCGATTTGGCGCCCGTTTCGGCATATCGGTGGACGGACGCGTCGTCGGGCACGACCTACGGCACGCCGGCTTTGCTGTTTCAGAGCGGCGAAGAACAGGGAGGCGTAATTGTCGATCCCACCGGCGCCGAGGCGCAGATCCACTATGGCCGTCAATTCGCCTTCGTGGCGACTGACGATCCGAACATTGCCGGAGATCAGTCGCGCACGGGCTATGAGTTGCCGCACGCCGGCCTGTTCTCTTGGGAGAACAATCTCGCGAGCCCACTCGCGCAGCGCAAGACGGTGGTCATGGGGATGGACGACGGCGCAATCGGTCAGATTTATGTTTGGGTCGGCGACAAGCAAACGACGGGCAATGTGGTGGAGCGCGCCGGGCTGACACGGCAAAGCGCCGCGGACAACTTGTACGTGCTCAAGGCGACTCTGGGCCTCGGCGTGGACGGCGCCGGCGATCCCATGGAGCAACGGTCAGTGCCGGTGAGCGGCCGTTTCTCGCTGGAGAATGAGGGCGACGTCTCGGGCGTTACGTTCGGGGGGCTCGAGTCGCTGAGCGACAGTCACGACGCGACGCAATTCTTTCGGCCCGAAGACGGACATTGGGATCCCATCAACGCCAACCGCTTTTACTTTGTGACCACGGATCGCGTGGACGAGTTCAAGGACAATCTCGACAGCGCTGACGTCGGCACGAACATCGACCAGGTCGGCCGCAGCCGCCTGTACATGCTTGAGTTTGACGACATCACGAACCCCACCTCCGGTGGGACGATTACAGCGCTGCTTGACGGGACCGAGCCGTCTTACCAAATGCTCGACAACATGACGGCGGTGGCGGGCGTGGACGGCAAGACGCGGCTCCTCCTCCAAGAAGACCCGGGTAATTGGGGCGGGTCCGCGGCCGTCTGGTTGTACGACGTGGACACCGACGCCCTCACCAAGGTGTTGCACCACGATCCGAGCCGCTTCGGCATGAACAATTCCGGCGTGGTGACGCCCCACACCGCGCCCTTCACGGCCGATGAGGAGTCTTCGGGCGTCATCGACGCTCGCGACCTGCTCGATCTGCCGGGCGTGGGCGGCGTGCCTGGGCTGGGCTGGTTCTTGATGGACGTACAAGCCCACTACAATCCGGGCGGTCCCGAATTGGTCGAGGGCGGGCAACTGCTGGCGGCGTATATTCCGCAAGCCGTCCACGGCGTACCCGAGCCCAGCTCGATCGCCCTGCTGGCCCTCGGGATGGTGCTCCTGCGCCGCCGCCGCTGATAGAGCTGGTGATACCAGTAGGTTCCAGCGGGCTGGCATTTAGCCAGCCCGCTGGCGTTTGCGCGCGCGTCCATTTCGATCCACTGATTAACTTCGGCGCTACGGCGCGTTGGCTGTCCGCTTGGATCACCACCGGCGGCGTCCGTGTCCTGGTCGCTCGACAGGCTTTTTGGACTTTGGCGCCAAAGCCCGAGCGTTCGTTTCAGGCGTTACTACCCGCGCTCCCAGCGGTTGCGGGGGCGGATTAAGTTGGCAATAAGGATGGCTTCGTTCCGGTTTTCTCGCCCCGAATTGCGACGCGCTCGACGCTCTTGACTAGAGTGAAGGGAGACGCGGGGGCTGTTCGGTCGGCTGCTCGAGCCGATCGGATTGCCGTAAGCATCGAGGGGGCACAGAGGCAAGTTGGAACATTGAAGTGGCAACTCTGAAGACGAAGCTCGCCGTCGGCGTGCTGCTGGTCGTAGCCGTCGCAAGCGTGCGCGCGGCGCACGCCGTCGATCGGTCGTACGACGGCTGGGGGGCCAACGTCAATCAGCCGCAACTGGGCGCGGCGGGTCAGCCGCTCATCCGGCGTGGGTACTTTCCCACGTACGCTAATGCGGCCAGCGGGATGATCAGCGACTTCGATCGCGCCAACGCGCGCACGCTCTCGAATGCTCTGGGGGCACAGTCGGCGTCGATTTCCAACGCCCGCGGCGTGAGCAACTATCTGTGGGCGTGGGGGCAGTTTCTCGACCACGACCTGGGTCTCACATCCACTTCCGCGAGCAATGGCACGTACGGAATCGCCGTGCAGACGGGCGATCCGCTGGGACCGAACGCCATCAACTTCACGCGCTCCAACTACGTGCTCGACGGCCGCCGCCAGCAGATCAACGATGTGACGGCTTACATCGACGCCTCGCAGGTCTACGGCTCGAGCGCGACGCGCGCCGCCGCGCTGCGGACCGGCGGCGGCACGGGCGCCAAACTGCTCACCAGCGCGAACAACCTGCTGCCGTACAACACCGCGGGCTTGCCTAACCAGAACAATAGCCCCACGCCTGGGAGCCAGCTGTTTCTCGCTGGCGACATTCGGGCCAACGAGAATCTACTGCTCACGTCGATGCAGACCGTGTTCATGCGAGAGCACAATCGGCTGGTCGACAAGATCGCCGTGCAGCAGCCGTCGCTCAATGCCGAGCAGCAGTACCAGCTTGCCCGCAAGCTCGTCGGCGCCGAGATCGAGGCGGTGACGTACAAGGAGTTTTTGCCGGCGCTCATGGGTAACGCGGCGCCGACCGTGCAGGGGTATGTTTACGACTCCGGCGAAGAGGCGTCGATCACCAACTCGTTCGCGCACGCGGCGTTTCGTTTTGGGCACAGCGCGCTCTCGTCGAACGCGGCGCTGGTGAACTCCGCCGGCGTGCAGTCGGGCACGATGACGCTGGGGAGCATTTCGACCGCTCCGAACCTGCTGACCAACAACCCGGGATTGATGAACGACCTGCTGCGCGGCGCCGCGGTGCAGCGGTCGGAGGAAATCGATCTGAAGCACGTCAACGCGATTCGCACCATCATGTTCGGTCCGCCCGGCGCTGGCGGCACGGATTTGATGGCCGTCGACATCCAGCGCGGCCGCGACCACGGTTTGCCCGACTACAACACGCTGCGAGTCGCCTACGGCCTGACGCGGTACACGTCGTTCAGTCAGATCACCAGCGACACGGCGACGCGGCAGGCGCTCGTCACGATGTACGACAACGACATCGACAACATCGATCCCTTCGTCGGCGGACTGGCGGAGAACCACGTCGCGGGGTCGAGCCTGGGTGAGCTGTTTCAGGTGATCATCAGCCAGCAGTTCGTGCGCACGCGGGACGCCGACCGGCTGTTCTATCGTGGGAACGCCGCGGGGCT
>JANOIK010000111.1:0-2542 GCA_031407585.1 Planctomycetota bacterium
TTCTCGCTCGAAGCCGCCGTCGAGTGCGCTGCCGGATGTCCCTGGCTTCGCCTCGCGTCGCGCGATATCGAATCCTAATTCGCGAACCCACGTCCAGGGCCAACTGCCGCGGGGGAACATCACGTCGGCCAGCGCCGGCGCAAAGGGAATGAGGCCCTCGGCCCATTGGTTGTCGCCCATTTGGAGCTGTGCCTGGGGTATCTGGAACTTCAAGTGCGCGTTGTCGGCATGCTTCGCTGCCGGGAAGATCTGGTGATAGAACGCGCGGAGGGCGTCGGGATCCTCGGCCGCGCGATGCGACAACGCTGCGACCTGCTCGCAGCCCAGCCGGGCGAGCGGCTCTTCCTGGATCCACGACTGCGCGAGCAGCGACGAGGCCGCGAATCCCGTCATGGATGTCAGGGGCGCGGCCGGGTTGAACGTTTCACGCAACGGGGCGCCGTGTTCCGTCGTGTCGGCTAGCTTGGCGTCAAACTCTCCATCGACCGCCTTAAGCAACCAATGACTCGCGCTGTCATGGTATTCCCACGACAGTATGCGGCCCGAAGCCTCGTCGATGAGAAACGTTGAACCGGTGCACTTAATGGTCACGACGCCGTCTTTCAACGAAGTCGTCGCGCCCTTGCGGTGCGCCGTGTGAACGACCGCCACGGGGTCGATCGTCGCCGTCCAGATTCGAGGCGCGTTCGGCTCCGAGGGCTTCGTCGAATTGACTCCGAAGCCGAGTTTTATCGTGCATTTGTATTCGTCAGAAGCGAGTTTCTCTTCCGGCACGACGTGGAAGTCCAGTCGGGGCGTGTGCATGCGCTGCGTGGAAAGCTTTTGCCCACTTCGCCAATCCAAGAGGGCCATGCTGTCGCCGGTAAGGATGCTCGCCGCATCGACTGCCACGCCGCCGAGCAGGCCCTTGGCTTGGATGAGGCAGCCGCGCTGGCGAGAAATGATCATCCGCAGAGCACCGCCGGAGGTTCTCAAGTCGGATGGTTCGCCCAAGCCGACGACAAATTTAAGCTCCTCGTCGCCGCCGTTGTTCCAAAAGTTTTGCAGCCACGAGGCGGTGCGGACCAGGCACTGGTCGACCGAGGACAACGGCTCGTCCAGCTTGGGCGTCAGCTCGTATTCCTCAACCGCGATGTGCAGCTTCGCCTGCCTGGCCGAACCGCCGTAACGATCGCTGCCCGGCTCCGAAAGATGAATTTCGACCGCCGATCTCCAGAACCGGCATGACTCGCGCAGCGCCGTGCAGATGCGTTTTAGCTCGTCTCCCGTGAGCGGCATGCCGCGCTCGATGCGGAGAAATTCGCGAACCTCATCCGCCGAGTGCCGCGTGAGCCCGTCGATCTCGACGTCGTCGGCGACGGCTTGCTTGCCCGCGTCCTCGATCTCGATCACGAGATTGCACGTCGGTGAGCTTTCCGCGGGGCTCGTGCCCACGGTAAACCGGGCGAACGGGTACCCCATGTCGGCAAGCTCCACGGCGATCCGATTTGAGATCGCATCGAGCGTCGGCTGATCGCACGGGGCCGGCTCGCCTCGCTTCCAGGGAAACTCGGCGTCGTCATCGTCGTCGTCGCTCTGAGGTGCTTCGTTGAGCGCCTGCCCGGCTACCAGATAGACCCACGTGCGCTGAAGCGCCGGTTGGCCAAGTTGTGCGGCAAGCTCTCGCGTGATTTCCGGCGAGGCGCCTTCGATGCGAATGCCGTCGGCTTGCAGGCCCATGCCTTCGTTGACGCGGACGATCACCTCATCGGTTGCGGCGCTATAACGCCCGCTGGCCGTTGCGAGGCGGAACCCGCAGTGCCGGTAACCGTTGGTGATGGCGATTTCGAGAATACTCAAAAGCCCCGGCAGATCGCCGGTCGGCCTTGCCGCTGCTTGATACAGCATGTCCGTCGCGAGCGCGGATCGCAGGTCGTTTTCGTCGAACGCCGCGGCGCCTTCGAAGCGGATTCTTGTCGTGTCGCCTAGCATCCCCACCTTCGGCGCGGGCGCCGACTCGGCCAGAGACTCGGCGCCCTGGAGCAAGCCCTCCGAGCGGAACGCATCGAATTGCGTCGGAGTCGGAGACGAATCGGTCAATACGGGATCGTCAATGCCGAACTCATTGGGTTCGCCGGTCGCGGTCGACGCGGACAAAATCGCTGCGAAGATGATCGAGAAGAATCGAGATGCTCGAAGTGATCCCATAAAACTCTCACCGGGAGGGCGCAGCGAAAGCCGCAAAACGGCGCGCCGGGAGTATACGCGCAGAATCTCTCCCGACTCTACAGAGATTTTCGCCGCGTTTCGGCTGATTCAGCCGCCCGCGATGGCGCCGACGATCATGAACGGCTCGGCGCCGCTGGCGATGGCGGCGGGCAGCTCGGCGTCGGGCGAGTCGAGCGAAGCATCCTCGTTGCAGACATAGAACCGCAGGAACGGTCGGCGGGCGAGCGTCACGTGGTCGCGGATCGTGCCGCGGAGTTGAGGGTAGCGCGACTCGAGCGCGTCGAGAATCGCGCGTTGCGTCACGGGCGCGGGAACCTCGAGAGCGACTTCGTGG
>JANOIK010000009.1:0-1792 GCA_031407585.1 Planctomycetota bacterium
CCTTTGATGAAACCGGTGGACCAGGCGTCGGGCGGCGCCTGCGCGTGCGCGGGACGGGCAGCTCCGAAGAGCAGCGCCGCCACGGCTAGCAGGGGCAGCGCGGCGGCGTGAATTCTCAGCGCGTTTCGAGTTCTTGTCATCGAATCTCTCCCTAATCGCTTCCGAGGCCAATTTCTATGCGCGAAACTTCGATTTCCTTAAGCTTGCCCTCCGAACCAGCGGCGCCGTCTCGCGGCGTTGCCGCATGAGCGATTCGCAGGTAGCGTGCCCCGGGCAAGTCGACGACGGCACGCACGAGAAGCGGTTTCATGTAGCCATAATCGCCGCCGCCGCCCGAGCTGGCGGCCGTGGTGGGTCGCAGTCGAACAAACTCGGCGCCGTCGCGCGAGGCGAGCACATCGCAGTCCGTCGAGTCGTCCGCAACGAACACAAAAACCGTCGCGTCGGCGGCGCCCGCAGGCAGCTTGTAAGTGAGCGACCCGCCCGGACCGAGCGCCATCCGGTGAGCGTCCTCGCGCACGCGGCGGGCTTCGGAATTCGTGGGCCGGACGGGGCCGTTGACTGAGTCGACGAGCGTGTCGTCCTGCAGCTCATCGACAAGAAACGCGTGATCTACCCCGATCGGCCCAACGATGTTTGAAGGCTCCGCGGCGCCGGCGACGTTGCGTGCGATCACGCGGTAGTAGTAGTCTTTCCCGGGTTCCGCGCGCGAATCGCTAAATAGCGGGTGGTACTGAGTCGCGGCGTCGCTCACTAAGTTGGCGATTGTGGTCCACGGCCCTTCCGCCGAGGTCGCACGCTCGACGTCGTAACCCGCGGCGCCTGTCGATCCTTGCCAGCTTATCCGCCCGGGATGCTCGATCGGCAGCAGCCGCGCCGGTTGCGGGACGCTCGGGGCGACGGGATGTTCTCCGCGAATTTCGGCCGCTCTCTGCACCAGGAGCTCCAGAGTCTCGCGCTCACGATATTCGTCGCCCGACGTGAATCCAGGCCAGTGGAACGCCTTGAACAGGTTGCCGCCCGCGGGCTCCGAGTGCCAGTAGAAGCCGCCTTCGCGGCGGTGAAATCGGAGGCTCCAGTAGAGCGCGCCGGCCGCATTGCTTTGAATCACGGCGTCGAGCGCGTCTCGCGTCACATCGAGCGGGATGAACCCGACCTCGCCGACGAAGTACGGTTTTCGTCCGCGTGCGGCGGCGGCGGCGGTGGTGATGCGCTCGACAACGTTGACGCCTTCCTCAGGGTAGTGGTGCGTCGTCACCACGTCCACGTTCGGATCGTCGAGCGATGTGAGCGGTACTCCGTGCAGCGATCGGCCGTCGATCACCAGATGGTTCGCATCGAGTTCTTTGAGATAGGCGGCAATCTCGGCAGTCCACTCGGGCGGCGCATCGATCTCGTTACCCGTTTCCCAACCGAGTATGGCCTTGTCATCGCGGTAGAGCTGCCCCGTAAGCGTGTTGCGGCGGGTCACGACAAACTTGACGGTCTGCTTGAAATCGTCGATGAGCTGGCGGTCGGTCCAAAACTCCTGCGGCTGCTTGCCGCGGAACGCCGCGTACTGCTCGGCGCCGCCCATCCATTTCCAGTTGTCGACCAGCGGAATGATGACGCGAACGTGCTTCTCGTTGGCTGCCTTGAGCACGCGGTCGAGCGTGACGAACGCCTCTTCGTTGAACTTGCCGGGGCCCAGGACATGGACGCACTCGCCCATGTCCGACCCTTCGCGACGGACGCTCACCACGTAGCTGCGCGCGACGCGGCCGCCCATCTGGCGCACCGTCTCCAGCGCATC
>JANOIK010000122.1:0-2052 GCA_031407585.1 Planctomycetota bacterium
ATAAACCCCGATGAACGCGGATCATGTCCGAACAATCAGCGTTCATCCGCGGTTCCTCCATTGCCTCAATTGTCCACTCCAATTCCATCGCGCCATGAGCAAAATTCACCCAATTTTGCACCACCCGCCATGCCCCGCAGGCCGCGTTTTCTCGCGTCCTCTGCCGGCGCCCGCGTGCAAAATTCGGGAATTTTGTCACTACACATGCGATTCCCCCGGAATGGTGACAAAATTCAAATCCCCCTCGTTTCGCGCGTCCCCCATCCCCCCTCCGCCTTCCCCCTTCCCACGACTCTCGCTTGCACCAACCCGCTCGATTTCCTACGATCCCGCGCGCGACGTACCTTCAATACCCGAGCGCCCTCAAAGCGAACGCCCTCGAAACCCCAGGCTTCTACTCCATGCCGCCAGCCGCACCTCGCCGCAAGAACTCCGTGCTACGCCTGCTCGACGGGTCCTTCCTGCTCGGCGCCGCCTGCACCGTGGGCTTCTACGCCGTCATGCTCACCGATCGCATGCAGGGCACGCTGCTGCATCGCTACACGACTGAGCATCTAGTCGACTACGTCATCGTCTCGCTCTTCTTCTGGGGCCTGATGGACGTGTTCGCCAAGCTTTTTTCCTTTCCCCGCGAAGTGCTGGCCCTGCGGCACGAGCTGATCCCCGGCCACATCGGCCGCGAGGACGCCGGCCGCGCTCAGACGCTGCTCGAAGGCATCGAAGCGCAGCCCGAGTGGCTGCAGCGCTCCCGCGTCGGCAAGCGGCTGGCCAAGGCGCTGGAGTACGTCGTCGAGAACGGCGCGACCACGGAGTTTCGCGAGTATCTGCAAACGCTGTCCGATCGTGACGCCGACCGTTCGCACGCCAACTACACGCTCATCCGCTTCGTCGTACGCGTGACGCCCGTGCTGGGCTTCCTCGGCACGGTGGTCCACTTCGGCACGGCCCTCAACGGCGTGTCGTTCGACAACATGGCCGACCAGCTCGGCGTAGTCGTGAGCGAGATGGGCCAGGCGTTCAACACGACGACCGTCGCGCTCGCCGCCGCCATGTTCATGATGTTCGCTCAGTTCATCTGCGAGTGGACCGAGCGCAGCGTCCTGACCGCGGTCGATCGCACGGCGACGCGCGACCTGTTCAACCGGTTCGAGGTGCGGGACGCCAGCATCCCGCCGTTTCTCAGCATCGTGCGCACGGCGAACGAAGAGGCCCTGCGGATGCTTTCGACGCAGGTCGAGCGGCAAGCGGCCGTGTGGACCGGCGCGTTCGACGGCCTGCTGCGGCGGTTCGACGAGCGGCAGCGGGCCGAGGCCGCGGCGTGGACCGAGGCGCTCAACGAGCTGGCCAACCGGCATGAGGGCTACGACGCCCTGCGCGAGGAGCGGCTGGGGCAACTGCTGGAACTGGTGGACGGCCGCCAGGAGAAGTTCATGAACCACATCCAGACGACGCTTGAAAAGGCGACGGCCCTGAAGGACGACTTCGGCGGCGTGGCTCGCGCGATCGAGGGCATCGCCCGCGGCGAGGGCCGGCTGATCGAGCTGCAGAGCGTGCTCTCCGACAACCTGCGCGTGATCCACGAGACGCAGCAGTTCGACGACGCCCTGCACGGCCTCACCGCCGCGATCCACATGCTGACCGCCCGCCACGGCGGGGCAAGCAAAGCCGCATGACCGTACACGAAGCTGCCAGCTTCGTCCCACCCATCGCAAGGACGCGAACCACCGGGAGACTCAAGTCCCATGGTTCGACAGGCTCGTTTAGAACTCGATCCCGTACTTGGCCGAGAGCTTCGTCCCGACGGTCTTGTGATCGACGGTGAGCTGTTGGAGCGTCTTCTGTGCGGCTGCCACCGCGGCGTCGATTGTGCTCTGCGATTGCTCGAGCTTCCGCTGCGTAGCCTGCGGGTCGATGTCGGCATAGCCGTAGGGCGCGTACATCCGCTGGAAGTCGCCGCCGTAATTGACCGTCCGGGCCGTCGGCAGGTAGCCCACACGGTAGTCGGTCACCACGGGCGCGCCGGATGTGTCGACCTGAGCGATGGCGCCGGAC
>JANOIK010000017.1:0-3050 GCA_031407585.1 Planctomycetota bacterium
GCAAGAGCTCGATCGGCTCCTGCACCTCGGACGGCTGCGAGAAATTACGAACGCGGGCGAGCCACAGCGCGGGATCCATGATCCCGTACGCTCGGGCCGCCCGCTGCACGATGAATTTCCATGGCAAGAATCGGAACATGCTCCGAGTAGGGTGCAATCCGCGTGCCGCAGGGCGTGCGCGAAAGCGCACGTCGCCGTCGTCATAACGGCGCAATCCATCTCTCGAAATGGGCGTTTGCGCGGCCTACCGAGCGCGGCGACGCCGCACCAGCGGCGCGGCACCCAGCAGGGCCAGCACGGCCCCGACGAACGAAGCCGGCTCCGGCACAGGGTTGGCCGCACCGACGCCTGTCGGCTGGCCGAAGTGGTCGCGCCACACCTGCAGGTCGTCGCCGTCCACGTCGAAATCGCCGTTGGCGTCGCCCGTGGCCAGCGTCCCCGTGCCCACAGTGCCCAGGTTGCGCTGCCAGATGAGCAGGTCGTCGCCGTCCACCTGTGCGTCGCCATTGAAATTCGCGTTGAGCACCACCTCGCCGCCCGCGGGCAGGAACTCCACCTTGAATAACGACGTGAGGAACTCGCTGGCCGATTGAACTTCCTGCGACGGACGGACGCCAAAGGTGTCGTACTGGAACGAGTTCGGCGAGGGGTCGTTAAGCACCACCTCGATCTTGCCGTCGCCCGGATTGATGCCATCATCGCCCAACGTCCCGCCCGTCATGCTCACATTGAGATCGAGGCTGTCGGTCGGCTGCTCCGGAGCCGCCGCGGCGCGCGTCACTTGCCACACCATCGTGTACTCAGTGTCTGCCACGTACCCAATCAGCCCGCTCCCGGCGCCATTCCCTGGAATTCCGAACGTTCCGCCAAAGTCGCCCGACGAGTTAAGTAAATTGCCCGCTGTGGCCAACGTGCGTTCCTTGAGTTGAAACGACGCGCTATGGCCCAGCGTCTGACCCATGTTGCCATAAATGGCGTAACCGGCGTAGACCGAACTGGGCAGGCTGCCGTTCGCCGTTGCCCGCGTGCCGGCGTCCACGACGGCGAAACGGAAGCTCTGGCTCGCGTTACCCGCGTTCACGTTCGACAACTTGAACTTCCAGGTGATCTTCAGAGAGTCGCCGATGGCCCCGAGCACGACATCTTGCGAGTCTGGCTTGAAGTAGGTTGTCCAGCTCGCCGAAGCCGTAGCCACGCCCGGGCCGACTTCCGGAAGGTACATCGTGCCGCGCAAAGGTCCGTTGGCGGCCACTGGGTTCAACGCGCCCGTACCGCCTTGGAACCACACTGACTCAAGATCCAGGTCCGCATCGATGTCGACGCCGTTCTCCGAATACGCGGGCGGCGCCGGGTCGGTATCCGTCCCGTCCTTCCACGTATCGTTGACGAGAACGCCAGCCCGGGCGGCAGAGGCCAGGGCCATCAGCCCCAGGCCAACCATCGTAAAATCACGGAAACGGCGCAACATGAAGTGCAACATGGAGGGTGGTCTCGCCTCGAAAAGGTCGGGAAAAAGGCACGCCGAAGGGCGTATTTCAGACGACGCCGGCACGAAATTACGCAGTCCGGCTAGCCGCTACACCCACCATAATCACTTTCTTCGAATCGGAATCGTCGCGTGCAAAAGATTCGCCGTCATTTGCGGTAAATCAGAGTTTTTTGCCACGGAACGGCTAAAAGGCGAAATTCCAGGTGCGCAATCGACTTCCAGGATGCACTCAAAGCTCCCCGAGCGCCTCCAGCACCTTGGCGTCGTGACCGTCCACCTGCACCCGCTTCCAAACCTTCGCCACCCGGCCCGCGGCGTCGATCAGATACGTGCTCCGCTGCACACCCATCGACTTCTTGCCGTACATGTTCTTCTCCCGCCACGCGCCGTAGGCGTCCGCCAGATTGTGGTCCACGTCGACCAGCAGCGGGAAGTTCAGCGAATACTTGTCGCGAAACGCCTCGTGGCTCGCCCGGTCGTCGGGGCTCACGCCAAACACCTTCGCCCCCAGCTTTTTCAACTCCGCGGCCCGATCGCGAAACGCGCACGCCTCCTTGGTGCACCCCGGCGTGTCGTCGGCCGGATAGAAGTACAGCACCACGGGGCTGCCCGCCTGGTCGGCCAGCCGAACCTTCGATCCATCGTCCGCTGTCAACGTAAATGCCGGCGCCTTGGCCCCGGGCTCAATCCAGTCGCCCACAATGCCCCCTCCAAAACAGTCCCAAGTAACACAAACTGCGCCGCCATCGTAAACACATAAAGACGGCGATGGTATCGCCGGTCCCCCACTGCCCACTGCCCACTGCCCACTTTCCCCACTAGAATAAGCAGCTTTCCCCAAATGCCCCCTCCGCCCGCGAGTATCACAATCGCCCCGTCGTCGCCCCAAGCCGAGCTCAGCCTGAAGTTGGCCCTCACCGCCGCGCGCTCCGCCGCCGACAACAACGGCCAGAACATCAAGATTCTGGACATGCGCGCCATCACGCCCGTGTTCGACTATTTCGTGATCGTCACCGGCAACAGCCGCCGGCAGCTCCACGCAATCAGCGACGAAATCGAGCACGTCATCAAGGACGAGCTCAAAGACAAGCGGATGGGCATCGAAGGCTACAACGAAAGCAAGTGGATCCTGCTCGACTACGGCAACGTCGTGGTCCACATGTTCGACGATGAAACCCGCGAGTTCTACTCACTCGAGGATTTCTGGAGCCAAGCCACTGAAGTCCCGCTCCCGTGGGCGAAGAGCGAAGGCGATGCGAGCGCAGGGTAGCAAAGGATTTATGATTTAGGATTTCTGATTTCTGATGTGAAGAGATTGGAGTCCCTGATGGCATCTTCTCCTCCCCCAATCAGAAATCATAAATCCTAAATCATAAATCGATGAACATTCGATCCGAGCTCCGCCGCCGCTTCGCCTCGGCTCTCGTCGAAGTCACGGGAGACAAAGACGCCGCGTCGCTCGCCGACATGGTCCTCCCGAGCCAGGACCCCAAGCACGGCGACTACCAGGCCAACTGCGCGATGTCCCTGGGCAAGAAGCTCGGCAAGCCCCCGCGCGAGA
>JANOIK010000178.1:0-3421 GCA_031407585.1 Planctomycetota bacterium
TTTATGATTTATGATTTCGGATTTGAACGCGGAGGTTCCCTTCAATCAGAAATCATAAATCCCAAATCATAAATCTCTTCACCGCTCACTCGCATTCGCAGTCCGAGTCGCCGTCATCGTCCGCCCCTGCGGCCCGAGCCCCGCAAACGACGGCCCCGCTTGCTCCAGCGCCTCGATCACCTTGCCCTGCGTGAGCAAGTCTGGCAGCACGATGACCTCGGCGTTCGGATCCGCCGGGTAGATGGCCATTAACGGGATGCTCCGGCTGTTGAGCTCCGCGAGCGCCTGCTTGATCGTGTCGTTCTTGTCCGTCCAGTCGGCAATGAGCGGCACAACGCCGTTGCGCTCGATGAGATCCCGCACATCGCGGCGATTGATCGCGAGCTTGAGATTCGCCTTGCACGTGAGGCACCAGTTCGCGGTGAAGTCGACGAGCACCGTCTTGCCCTCGGCACGCGCCTCGGCAAGAGCCGCGGGGGAGTACGGTTGCCACGGCAACTCGGCCTCGCTCGGCGAAAGAAGCACGAACGACGTAACGCCGATGACCGCGGCCGCCACGACGCCCTTAAGCCATTCCTTTCGTTTGACATGCGTCTCGGCCCACGCCGGCGTGCGGCCGACGATCCAGCAACCGAACCAGATCGCGAACAAGAGGGCGAGCGTCGGCAGGAAGAAATCCTGGCTGAGCGTGGAGAACAGATAAACCACCGTCGCGAGCAGGACGAAGCCTAGCAGTTGCTTGAGCGTGTCCATCCAGGCGCCGGGCTTCGGCAGCCACGCGACGAGCGACGGGAAGGCGCCGACCAAGAGATACGGCAATGCCATGCCGATGCCCACCGACCCGAAGACGAGGTAGGTGACCACGGGCGGCTGGCTGATCGTGTAACCAAACACGGGCCCGAGAAACGGCCCGCTGCACGGCGTCGCCAGCAGCGTGGTGAAGATGCCCATGCAGAACGCGCCGAACGGCCCCTCTTGGGCGGAGAGCTCAGACGCTTTGCCCGACGCGGCGAAACCCGGGATCGGTATTTCCCACACGTTGAGAAACGCGAGCGCCATCGCGAACACCAGCGCGGTCATGCCAACCTTGAACCTGGTGAGCGTGTAGAGCTCGCCCCAACCAAACTGCAACAAAACGGCCAGCGTGGCGAGCACCATAAACACGGTAAGCAGCCCCGCGGTGTACGCGAGATTAAGCCCCAGGATTTCGCGCCGGCTTTCGCCGCCTTGTTTGGCGAACGACAACAGCTTGAGCGCGAGCACCGGCAGCACGCACGGCATGAGGTTGAGTATCAACCCGCCGAGGACGCCGTACGCGGCAACCAACCACAGCGAGCTGCCCGAGTTCACCACCGCGCCCTCGTCCGCGATGTCCGGTGTTGCTTCTGCGGCCGTTAGAGGCGCACCGGCCGCCAAGGTGGTCGAGGTGAGACGCGCCACCAACTCCGGCGGTATGGTCACGCCGTCGCCGGGCTTCGCCGCAAATTCCAACTCGAACGGATCGCAGAAATCGTTGCACGCTTGGCCTTCGATGTGGCCGGTGATTTTGAGCGTGGCGGGGTCAACGCCGGCGGCGATTTCGACGGGCGCCACCCAAGTGACGCGGCCCACGTGCTCGCGTAGTTCGAGGCCTTTCCAAGCAACGTCATCGATGTGCGTGCGGGGAGCCTCCAGCGGATGGAAACTACCAATCACTTTCACGGGCCCATCCGCGGCCAATTTAATTTCCGTGGCTTGCGGCCCTTCGCCAGCGGCGGTGTGCGGCTGATCCATCGCGTAGACGTGGAACTTGTCCGCAACCTTCGCGGAGACAAACACCAGCGCAGGCCGGTCGGCGGTCGCGGGCGTGAACTCCGCCGAGACAGTGACGTACTCCGGCGCAGCGCCGATCGGCGCAGAGAAATTGTCGAAATTAGGGAGCTGGGCCTGAGCCGCCGCCGAAGACGCCAGCAGCAGAATCGCGGCAAGGCGCCAGCAGCGCGAGTTTAGGTGGGAGTGTGCCATTCCGTGGATCTTTCCGAACCGGGCCGGGCGGGGGGAAGAGCTGGGCTCCAGCGGCCATCCTGGCCGGGGATTCGTGCCAGAGCCGCTCAATTGTACGTTCGCGGGAAAATCGGGGTCAACGTCATCAGCCGCAGGCCTTCGCCAACCCGCTACGTCCCGTCCGCAAGCACTCGCAATCGGACCACCAAACGCCGCAGGCGGTCGAGGGCCGCCGGCCGGTCGGAAATCTGCGTTTCCCCCGACCAAAGCCACGTGACCCAGTTTGCGGCGGACACTGTCGTGCCGCTGGTATCGAAAAACTCGACGGCGTCGCGCTCCGTCGCGGTCATCGGTCGCACGGCTTCATAGGCGGCAAGTCCTTGCGTCCAACGCTCGCGGTCATCGCCCACTAGACTTCCAAGCAGCCGCGCCACGTCGATGGCGGGCGAGTCAAAGGCGACGGCGCCAAAGTCGATTAACCCTGTCACGCGATCGCCGGTGAACAGCACATGATCGTGCCAAACGTCTTGCAGGCAGATCTGCACCGGCAAGTCGACGCCGCGCCAGCGGAGCGATTTCTCGACTTCACGGCGCCGCACGCGCTCCAGCAGTGTGAGTGAGTCGATGACCAGGTTGCGTTCCGCCGCATCGGGACATTGCTCGGCATTTCGTTGAGCGCGCGAAATATCGACGTCAAGAAGTCGATGGAGCAAATCCTCGCGGCGCGCGATGGCCGCCGAGGGGCCGGGCGACCGAGACAGCGCGTGGACGGGAACCGGCATCTTCGTGACGACGAGATGAACTTCGGCGAGCAAGTGCAAAGCAGCGGCAAGTTTTTCCGGCCGCGGGTCGTTCCAGTAATCCGCCGACCCTGGCATCCAGGGCGCCAACTCCCACTCGCGTCCCTGGTAGCTCACGGTCGTTTTCGGCTTATCCCTCGTCATGAGCGGCGCCGATACGGGCAGCTTGTTCAGAGCGAGCAGCCACTGCACGGGATGAAACGTGTTGATCCTGTCGGCGTCCCAAGCGGCAGGCCATTGTTTGAGCAGCAGCGAGTGAATTCCGTACTGAATTTTCCAGTGACGCGATCCGCTAAACCCGCCCGCAGCCTGGAACGGCGTCGCCGCGACGTCGCGCGGATCGATCTTCCAATGAGGCATGAGTTCGCGGAGTTCGTTCATGCGGCACGTACGGCGAGACGGGCGCTTCGCGGGTTGTGAACGACCGCTCCCTTGCTGGCGAGGCCCGGTCGGTTATGCTTAATCCTAACGCCCGCCACGCGTTACGCGACGAGCGCACCCGCCATGAAAATGATCATCGCCATCATCCAGCCGCCCAAGCTCAAGGCCGTCCAGGAGGCCTTGCGGCGGATCGGCGTGACCCGGCTGACCGTCGGCGACGCGATGGGCTTCGCTCGCCAGCGCGGCCAGGATGAAAC
>JANOIK010000187.1:0-3758 GCA_031407585.1 Planctomycetota bacterium
ACGCGCAGGGCGGATGGGGCGAAGTTGGCCGGATCGAGAACTGTGTACTGTCTCAGCCGCGCAGGATCGACTTCTTTCGGCGCACGCGTTACCCAGGGGTCTTCGCCCAGTGCCAATACACGGGGACAATCGACGGCACGATGAACGCGATTAGCGTGCGCTGTAGTGCGGAAAACTCCTTCAACCTGAAGCGCGACTGATGACTCTCAAATCTACCGGGCCTCTGAAGGATGCGTTCGCTGGCGCAGCGCGGTCGGGGGGCCCCACCGTGGACAATAGACCCGACTAACCCCCAATGGGGTCGGGGTCACCATGGGTCGCGCCGTCCATGGGTCCGCGCGGGGAGGCAATGAGGGCGGCGACGTCTTCCGGCGCGGATGGGCGGCCACGTTTCCGAAGGTGGAACCCCCGTCAGGCTGCGCAGGAACAGCTCGGAGGCTCCCGACGCGAGAAACTTGGCGGCCGTGGCGGCCTCCCGGCCGTACAGACTCTGCAAGTGTTGGCGGCGATCAGGAAACGCGGGAATCTGACGTATCGTCGTGGCGGTAGCGTAGCGCGGCGTGCTTTTCAGCGACGAGCGGCTTGATCTTGGCGGCCAGGGGTCCAAAGAATGACTTTCACCACGGACTGCTAGGAGGGATGGCCGCGCCGCCATAGGCACGGCGGACCGCTCAGTCTCCATCCTTAGAAGTGGGCCGGCCGCCCCGCCCACGCACTCGTCCCAAGGGCCTCCTTTCGCCGGAGCGGCACCGCTCTTGCAACAAGGTTCCATGACCGTGAAACGCGTCTTCCACGCAGGCTGAAGGGGGGGAGTATGCATCAGAGATCTCGTGAGCGCGTCCATGGCTCGACCCGGTGGGTGACCATCGCCTCGAAGCTGTGCCTCGCGCTCGTCCTCACGGGCTGCGACTCCTCCAACCCCACGCAGCCCGCCGCACCGACTCCGACTCCGACCGCGGTCACCGCGACGCCGGCCCCCACGCCAACACCGGTTCCGCCGTCGCAGTACGCGGGCAGTTGGAGGTTCACCATCTGGTTGACCGCAGTGGACTCGCGGTGCGGCCATACCGAATCCGACATCGACGTCCGCACCGGCCCGATTTCCGTCACGGTCGCGGGGAACGGAAGCTTCAGCGTGCCCGGGCCGGTGAACGCCTCCGGGACGATCGATTCCGCAGGGGACATCCGCATCAGCTTCGCCGAAAGCACCACTTGCCCCGCCGGCAACGGCGCGGGCGGCTGTGTGAACGTCAACCATTGCGACGGCACGTCCGTCCGGGCGGGAGACGTGAGCAAGTGGACTCTCGTCCGGTCTTGAACAGGAACTCCCGCGCGCCTGGCGTCTCGACCAGTCACATTGATCGGCCAGCCCGATTCGAGCTAACTTACAGCCGATTGCATGACGCAATCAGAACCTTGCGGATGTGCCGCCTGAGGAGAGGAGCATGGCCAAGCTCGTGTTCGGAATGAACCAGTCCCTTGACGGCTACGTCGACCACACGGAGTTTGCGCCAAGCCCCATGCTCTTCCGCCACTTCATCGCGGAGGCTCAGGGGCAGGCGGGCAGTCTGTACGGTCGCCAAATGTATGAGGTCATGCGTTACTGGGACGACGAGCATCCGGAATGGGACGCAGGGGAACGCGCCTTCGCGGCGGCGTGGCGGAACCAGCCGAAATGGGTCGTCTCGCGCTCGTTGAAGTCGGTCGGCCCCAACGCCCGGCTTCTCGAGGACGATCTCGAGGGCGCAATCCGCAAGCTGAAGGCCGAGCGCGACGGGGAGATCGAAGTTGCTGGCCCGGCCTTGGCGCAAAGCCTCACCGACCTTGGCCTGATCGATGAGTATCGAATCTACCTGCACCCCGTCGTGCTGGGTCACGGCAAGCCCTATTTCGCGGGACCCCGGCCGCCGCTCCGCCTTATGACCCATGATCGGATTGGCGAGGATGTGATCCGGTTGACCTACGTTCCTGCTTGATCCATCAACGAGCGCGGCAAACGGCGGGCGGGACGCCTGCTGTCACGTCACACAAGCTCGGGCACGATCCACGGGGCGCGATACTCTTTGCGCCGGTGGTGTTCGTTGGCGGCGGCGCGGTTCTCGCCGGTGAATTGTTCCGACTTCGGATCGAAGTGGAGCGGCGCACCGAGCGTCGCGGGCGTCTTCGCGAGGTCGACGTTGTTCCTGGCGAGGTGCTCCTCGAAACGCCCGAACGGCTCGGCGAGCTCATTGCGGCCTTTCAACTGATCGCGGATGTCGCCAGGCGCCATCTCGCGGCCCACGCGGTAAGAAATGTTCGCGAGGTGCACGAGCGCGCTCGAGCGGTGGCCTTCGGTGAGGTTGCAGTTGAGGTCCGATTCCTTCCGGCTGCGGAGGGCGTCGATCCAGTTGGCGTGATGATCGCCCGCGCCCTTCCACTCCTTCAGCAGTTTGCCGTCGCGGTCGAAGGCTTGCACGAGCGCGTAGCTGTTGGGGATCGTGAGGTAGCCTCCCTCACAGTGCGCCACGTTGCCCACGGTCAGGCCGAGGTATTGGTCCATGCTCGCGGCGAAGAGCTGCGCGGAGCCTAGCCCACCGCTGCCTGCTTTGTTGCCGCTCCACTCGTCGGGCTTCGCGGGCAGGCCGCGCACTTCGAAGAGGAACGGCACCGCGCCGTAGTCGTAGTGCACGAGAAACGTGTTTGGCGTTTCGCCGTCGTCCTCGTAGCCGAAGCGGCCGCCGATCGTGTAGACGCCCGTCGGGTGATCGGGATCGCCGAGGATGCGGCGGCCGATGTCGAGCTGGTGGTTGCCCTGCGCGACCATGTCGCCGTTGCCGGTCTCCCACTGCCAGTGCCAGTCGTAGTGAAAGTTCGTGCGGCGCAGCGGCACGAGCGGCGCCGGGCCCTGAAACATGTCGTAGTTCACCGTTGCCGGCGGTGCTATGGGCGCGGGCAACTTGCCGATCGGGAGGCGGCGCTTGTAGACGATGCCACGCACGGCGGTGAGCTTGCCGAGATGGCCCTCGCGCATCCAGGCCAGCGCCTCGCGGATCGCGACGCTCGAGCGGTTCTGCGTGTTCACCTGCACGATGCGGCGGAACTTCTTCGCGGCGGCGAGGATTTGCGGGCCTTCCCACAGGTTGTGGGTGACGGGCTTCTCGTGCAGCACGTCCTTGCCCGCCTGCATCGCCCAGATGCTCTGCATCGCGTGCAGGTGGTTCGGCGTGCAGATCGCGATCGCGTCTATGTCCTTGCGCGTGAGCAGGTCGCGGTAGTCGACAACGACGTCGGGCTTCTGGCCGCGCCCCGCCGCAGCCGCCTTCTCGCGATCGAGCACCGCGGTGTCGACGTCGCAGAGCGCTATGACCTGCACGCCGGGGATCTGCGGGAATTCGATCGCGAGCTCCTTGCCGCGGCCGTTGAGGCCGGCGATCGCGATGCGGACGGTATTGTTGGCACCGACAACTCGCGACCAGGAGCGGGCGGAAAACGCGGCGGTCGCGGAAATGGCGGTGGTCTTGAGAAACGTGCGACGGGTGACGCGCTTCATAGGAATGAGCTCCAGATCAAGTTTACTGGAGGTAACGGAGAAGCGCAGCGCGTCGAACGATCAGCGATCGCTGGCCCGGCGGGACGCGGCAAGGCGCAAGCGCCTCGCTCCCAGCACGGCGAGCACGAAGCAGGCGGCGGTCGCGAGCGTGGCACGCGCCGACAGTAGCGTGCCGCACTCCTTCGAAAGCGCGTTGTAAGCCGGCTCGCTCGGATCGAAGAACACGAAG
>JANOIK010000193.1:0-2389 GCA_031407585.1 Planctomycetota bacterium
CCTTGGCGTCCTTGGCGGTTCCTCCCCGTTTCCTCAAGCGGACACAATGCCTACCAAAGCGGACAGTATGAAGCCCAAAACGGACACTATGAGCCCCAAAGCGGACACAATCCCAGAGCCCATTTCCCGCCAACCCCCGAGAAAACCAGCCTCAGCCCACCGCCAGCACCCCATTCTGTCCACCCAAACAAAAAACGACCGCCACCATAACCGGACACAATCCCGTCGGAGCAAGTTTCAGCATTCAGCATTCA
Source organism: Planctomycetota bacterium (assembly GCA_031407585.1). Classification (GTDB taxonomy): domain Bacteria; phylum Planctomycetota; class Planctomycetia; order Pirellulales; family Lacipirellulaceae; genus Lacipirellula. The sequence goes on from JANOIK010000193.1 coordinate 255, forward strand.
GCATTCGGGCTTAGCTACCCCGCCCACTGCCCACCGCCCACATCCCCCCCTTAAAATAACCCGCTCGCCGCGGACCCCTCCGCGACGCCATCCAACCCCCCGAATCGGAGACCTCCCATGAAGCGCCGACTCCTGCTCGCCCTCGCGCTGGTCGCATCCCTCGCCGCCCAAGTTCGCCCCGCCCACGCCGACGACTACGCCGTCGACGACTCCCACACGGCGGTCGTCTTTGGCATCAACCACCTGGGCTACAGCATCACCTACGGCCGGTTCAACAAGGTGAAGGGCTCCTTCACCCTCGACGCCGCCGACCCGACCGCCTGCAAGTTCCAGCTCGCGATCGAGGCGGCCAGCATCGACACGAACAACGAGGGCCGCGACAAGCACCTGAAGACGCCCGACTTTCTGAACGCCGGCGAGTTTCCCGTCATCAGCTTCGAGAGCACGAAGGTCGCCGCGCGGCAGGACGGCGACAAGACCGTGTACGACGTCACCGGCAACTTCACCATGCACGGCGTGACCAAGGAAGTGACCCTCCCGCTCGTAAAGCTCGGCGAAGGCCCCGGCCCCCAAGGCGGTTACATCGCCGGCTTCGCGTGCGAGACCAAGCTGCTGCGCAGCGAGTACGACATGAAGGGCGGCCTGCCCGCCATCGGCGATGAGGTGACCATCCTCATCAGCTTCGAAGGCGCGAAGCAGTAGTAACAACCAGCGCCGCACTCGCACCGCCCTAGCCCCCGGCGCAAGCCGGGGGTTATGGCGCCCCTTGAACCGTAGTGAAAGGCGCACCCCATGATCGGCCCGACGGATTTCCTACTCGGCGGCCTCGCGCCGCTCGCCGCCGCTGCCGCGGCGTTCGCCCTCGCGTGGTTCGCCACGCGGCGCGGCGCCGCGGCGTGGCCGGTGGGCGTCGTCGTGGGTTACGCCATAGGGGCGCTCGCCTTGGGCGCCCGCGATTCAGGTCTGGCCGCCGCCGCAAGTCGCTGGCTCCACCCGGCCGATTCGTACCAGTGGCTCACTCTCATCGCACTCGCGGCGGTCGTCCCCGCGACCGTTGCAGCGCTAAGCGGCAGGCGGTGGCTCGAGTGGGCGCTCGCCGTTCCGATCTGCCTCGCCGCACCGGCCCGCCTGCTGTGGAGCAAGTACCGAGCGAGCGCCCAGCTTCGCGACGCCGGTTTCGCCGACGACGCGATCACGCCCGGCGGCGCTGTGGCCGTGCTCGTGGGAATCGCCGCCGCGACCCTCGCCGCCTGGTGGCTCTGGCGGCGCGCCGCCGATGCATCGCGCCTGCCAAAGACGCGGTCGCTCCTGGCAATCGTCGCCTCGACCGGCGCCGCCGCCGTCGCGGCCCTCACCGGCGCCCTCGTGTTCGGCCAGATGTTCGGCGTGCTCGCCGCGGCGCTCGGCGGCTGCGCCGCAACCGCGTGGCTCGTGGGCGAGAAATCAGGCCCCGAGTCGGCCCGCGGCCCGGTGCTGCTGCTATTCGGCGGACTGCTCGCAGCCGGGGCGACTTACTCCGAGCTGCAACCCTGGCAAGCCGCCGCCCTCGCCGCGGCTGTAGCTCTGCCGATCGGGTGGCTGCCAAGAATTGACCGCCTGCGCCCCGTGGCAGAAGCCGGCGTCCGCATCGCTCTGTGCCTCCTACCGCTCACCGGCGCTGTCTGGCACGCCGCCGCCGAGTTCGCCGCCATTAACGCACCTCAACCGCAGGAGTCCGACGAAGGCGACGTCTACGACTACTACCAGAACTTGCCAGCGAATCCCCCAACGAGCCCGCAAAGTTCACCCTGACAACGCAAGGGAGGAAAACCGCAAAAACTTCGCAGTTTACCCCTATACGCGCGAGAATCCGGATTTATGCTTGGCGATTCGACTTACCAGGCTGATGCCCGCGGGCCTCGCTACGGCTGCCAGGAAGTGTTGGATTTAAGTTTTCACCGCGTGTTTCTCGTGAAAACCAGGGGAATTGCGTTGCAGTTGCAGCGCAAGAAACTAGAATCGGTGGAACTTCCCAAAGCTCCCAAACAACCTACGTGTTAAAAGCGGCATGAACTTGGCGGGGGCCGCATGTTCTCTATTTTTTCAAGTGAAGTGAGAGGTCTATGAGCACCATGATGAAAAGGCTGACAAGCCTG
>JANOIK010000020.1:0-2174 GCA_031407585.1 Planctomycetota bacterium
GTCGAGCTCAGCGACTCGGGCACGTTCGCCGTGCGAAGGCACATCAACGGCAAGGACCTGTATCCCGTGCCGTGGCGGACCACCGACGCGATCAATCTCGAGCCGGACTGGTGGCAGGACGTGCGCGTGGTGACGCACTCCAACCGCGCGACGATTTATATCAACGGAACCGAAGTCGCGAAGATCAAGGGCCATCCGGCCGAGGCGGGCAACCTGGTCGGCGTGTTCGCCGAGACGTCTGCGGGCGCCGGCGTCGAGGCGCGCTTCTCGAGCCTCAAGGTCGTTCCGCCCGGTCCTTCGGAAGGCCCAGCGCCGACCACAGATCCCGGCGTGCTGCTCAGCGATGATTTCTCGGAGCTCGATCCGGGCTGGGGCGTCGAGAGCGGCACGTTCGGCGTGAAGGACGGCAAGATGTTCGCCGTGCAAGAGAAGGGCTACGGCCTCACCAAGCTCTACGAGGGCGACATCTTCACCGGCGATACCGACGGCACGATCAAGATCCAGAACAACGACGGCAGCGACGACTCGATCGGCGACGTCGGCTACATCTTCTGGGCGAACGCCTACGACGACTTCTGGTCGTTCGACCTGTACGACAACGGCACGATCGGCGTCACCCACTTTCTCAAGGGCAAGTGGCTGTACCCGATGCGCACCAAAGCGATTCCTGACGACGCCAACTACGACCCCAACGGCACGACGGAGCTGCGCGTGGAAACCGAAGGCCGCAAGGCGACGTGTTACATCAACGGCGTGAACGTGGGATCGATCAACGGCCAACCGCCGAAGGAAGGCTCGTACCTGGGCGTGTACTTCGGCGCGGGCGGAGTCGACTTCACGGGGTACGTGGACGAGATTATGGTGAATCAGAAGTAGCGCAGCGGCTTTTCATCGTCGCACTACTCGTTTGGAGTCGCCTGCGTGGAAAGCGACTCGTCCAGTGGAGCATCGACGACGCGCTCGATCGTGTCCTGCCGGCGCTCGCGCCCGGAGTTTATCATCCGATTGCGAACGTACGCGCCCACACCGATGGTGACCATGGCGCCCAGCAGGATCAGCAGGTAAGGAATCGCCGACGCGAAGCGCTGGAACGCGGCGTAGCGCTCGAGCGTGCGTTCGACGCCGAGCAAGGAGCTGGCGACCGCTTCGCGCGCCCGCATGAGGTTGGCCGACCGCTGCTCCTCGTTCCGCACGGTGACGGTGCTCGCGCGCCCGTCGTGAGCAAGTCCGCCGCTGGTCGTCATGGGCCGCAGGGCCGAGGCGTCTTTGACGAATCCGAGATGGCCTACGATCTCGCAGCCGCGTAGCTCCCACTTGCGGATGAGCCCGTCGAAGTCGGCGTGACCTTCCCGCGCGTTGTCGAACTCAGCGCCGGGGCATGCCAAGGTCAGCCGATCGTCGTCGCGGGAGACGCCCCACGCAAGCTTGTTGTCGAACAGCCCGGCGAGCAACTTCAGCTCGCCCACCTCGTCGGCGGTGGGTTGCTTTCCCCGCGGGAAGAGCACGTAGCGGTATTCGGCCATTTGAACGGCCCCAACGGAGGAGGAGACGCGAGTGGCTCCGCGGCCGCATCGCGCCACTTGTAGGCCCGCGGCGCCGCGGGCTACGATGGAGCGATTTTACACCAATCGCGGGGGCTTGCCGGGGCCGAGACGGTCCGGCTCGCTGAGATTTTTTCACCCGCGTTGCACGCTTCGATTCCGCCAGCTTCAGGTCTCCAGCCTTCAGTCTCGCTTTATGCCCCGCCGCAACGACATTCACCGCATCTTGCTCATTGGCTCCGGGCCCATCGTCATTGGCCAGGCGTGCGAGTTCGACTACTCCGGCACGCAGGCGTGCAAAGCCCTGCGCGAAGAGGGCTACGAGGTCGTGCTCGTCAACTCGAACCCCGCGACGATCATGACCGATCCGGCCACGGCCGATCGGACGTACATCGAGCCGCTGACGTGGGAGATCGTCGAGAAGGTGATCGCGGCCGAGCGGCCCGACGCGCTGTTGCCGACGCTCGGCGGGCAGACGGCGCTCAACCTCGCGATGGATCTCGAGAAGCACGGCGTGCTGGAAAAGTACGGCGTCGAAATGATCGGCGCCAACGCCGACGTCATCGACAAGGCCGAGAGCCGCGAGCGGTTCAAGGCGGCGATGGACAAGATCGGCCTGGGCACGTGCAAGGG
>JANOIK010000203.1:0-2802 GCA_031407585.1 Planctomycetota bacterium
GTCCGGCGACGGCCGCGTGCAGTTCGCCCAGTGGCGTCACCCGGCAACTTCCATCACCACGATCGAGCAGGAAGAAGTCGACGCCCTGCGGCAGTGGATTCGCCCCGGCGACTTCGCGATCGACATTGGCGCCCACACCGGCGACACGAGCGTGCCGATGGCGCTCGCGGCGGGCCGCCAGGGGTGCGTGCTCGCGCTCGAGCCCAATCGTTACGCCTTCGCCGTGCTGGCGGCCAACGCCCGGCTGAACGCCAATCGCACGCGCATCGAACCGCGGTGCTACGCCGCCACGCAGGACGACGGGCAGTTCGAGTTTCTGTACGGCGACGCCTCGTACTGCAACGGCGGGCAGGCGATCGGCCGCTGGAATCCGTTTCGCAAGAAGTATCCGCTGCCGGTCGAGGGTCGGCGGCTGATTCGCGTGCTGCGCGGCGAGTTCGGCGATTGGCTGCCGCGGCTGCGCTACGTGAAGGTCGACGCCGAGGGGCACGACCTGGGGATTTTGCAATCGATCATGCCCGTGCTGCGCGAGTGCCAGCCGGTGATTCGCACCGAGGTGTTCAAGAAACTGCCGGCGGCGGATCGCTTCGCCCTGTACGAGCTGCTGGTGGAAGCGGGCTACGACGTGCACCGGTACGCCGACGGCGCCTCGCCGCAAGGAACGCCGCTCGTGCGGCGTCAGATGACCGAGCACCGCCACTTTGACGTGCTCGCGCTGCCGAAGCGGCAGGAGTCGCAGGCTCGCGGGCGCCAACGCCGCGCGGCGTGAGTGCGCCACGACCGATACTTCCGGCCCCCTCTCCTCGGCGGGGAGGGCTGGGGAGGGGGGACGAGCGGATACCCGTTCTGCCGACGATCCCTCAGGCAGTCCGCGTACCCGCTGCATCACCCCTCCCCTAACCCCTCCCCATCAAGGGGAGGGGAATGGAGAGTTTGGGTTTTCGCTTTCTTCAACTCCGCGGCGACCAATTCGAGGTGCTCGCTCTCGGTGCGACGGCGCGCGGCCCGAATGTCGGCCAGCGCGATCGCCAGAATCACGGCGCCGCCCAGGAGCAGTCCCACCAGGTACAGGGTGAGCGACAGTGGTTTGCGCGGCACGCGATCGACCAGCGTCATCGCGGCGCCGATCACGCCGATCAGCGCGCTGGCCACCGAGCGGCGTTGCAATTGAAGCCGAAAATACGCTTGGTCGCGCAGCGCCCGCGGGCGCACGAGCAAATCGCGCCGCTGATGCCAGTGCTGCGCGAGCAGCGCGGCCGAGAGCATGATGAGCAGGAAGCCGAAGTAGTGGGTTCCAGACATGGTGAACTCGATGGCGTCGCGGCGCTATGCCTGATGCGCGGCAAGCACCGCGTAAATCCGCACGTTGTTGTTGCCCGCGGCGATTTCCTGAGCGGTCTGGCCCTTGAACCGCATGGTGGAGTCCGCGCCGGCGGCCAGCAGCAGCTCCGTTGCTTCGGCACAATCATCCGTCATCAGCGCGTTCATCAACAGCGGCGTCACGCCGTAGAAGTCGGACTTCTCCAGGCGGTTGACCGCGTTGGCGTTGGCGCCCCGCGCCAGCAGCAGCTTCACGATGTGCGGCTCGTGTTCGCTGGCCCAGTGCAGAGGCTTGCCGCCGTAGCAGTTGATTTCGTCGGCCTCGATGTCGGCGCCCGCGGCCAGCAGCAGCTCCACAATCTCGGCATGGCCGTTGTGACTCGCCCAGTGCAGCGGGGCGTCGCCAATCCAGCCGCGCTGGTGGACGGAAAGCGGGTCGCGCTCGATGTGCCGGCGGACGATGTCGGTCCACCCTTCGCGAGCCGCAATGTTGATCGTGGCGCCGAGACCCCATGTGCCGTCGGCTTTCTCGGGAATCTCGCGGAGGAAGTAGTCGACGATCTGCCGGTCGCTTGTGACGAACACCGGCGGGTAGCTGTTCATGGGGTTCGAATAAACTTCCGCGCCGCGTTCGACGAGCAGTTTCACGATCTCGAGGTGACCGTGTTTTGCCGCACAGTGCAGTGAGGTCTTCTGATCCCACTGGTTGGGGTCCGGATCGCTCGTGTGAATCAGCTCAGAGTTCGCGTCGATCGCGGCCCGGACTTGGTCGAGTTCGCCGGCGCGAATGAGCGGCTTGAGTTCTTGGAGCGTCATGGCGATGGCTCCCAGCGATTGTTACGCCCGCAGCGCAGCGCCGAGCTGTTGGGCGAGCACCTGCACGATCGCGTCGCGCACCGCGTCGGCCTCCTCGTTCGTGAGCGTGCCGGCGGTCGAGCGAAGCTGCAGGCTGAACATAAGGCTCTTCTTGTCGGCGCCGATGCGCTCGGCGTGGCGGTAGGTTTCCTGGTAGGCGACGGACTCGACCAGATCGCCGCCGGACTCTCGCACCAGTGCGGCGACCTCGGCCCAGCGCACGCTTTCGGGCACCACGATGTTCAGGTCCCGGCCCACCGGCGGATACTGTGACAGCGGCCGCGTGGTCGCCACGAGCGCGGCGGCGCCGACGAGGACGTCGAGGTCCAGCTCTGCGATTGTGGTCGGCCAGCGCGTTTCGAAGCGCTGCTTTCCGGCGTCGCTCAGCTCGCCGACGAATCCGAGTGCGTGGTCGCTGAGCCGCAGGCGGCATTGCCGCACGTCGTCGAGCAGCGGGTACGCGCTTTCACCGACTTCGAGATGCCGCCCCGGCGCCAGCCGCGCGACGAGCGCCTCGACAACGCCCTTCACTTCGAGCAAACCACCGCCGCTGACGATCCCCAGCAGCCGCTTTTGCTGCGGCAGCGCCCCAAGAGTCGGCAGATATGCGTTGGCGATTTCGAACAA
>JANOIK010000229.1:0-1581 GCA_031407585.1 Planctomycetota bacterium
ACCCCGCAAGCGACCGTGATCGACGATTTTGCCGACGCGGATCTTTCGCAGTACACGCGCACGATGATCAACGACGGCAATGCCGCCACGCAGAACATCAACTTTTTCAGCCCCTCAGGGCGGATCTTGGCTTCATACTCCGGCAGTCCGGGGGCGGTGGAGCAGTCGGTGTTTCTGCGGAACGACGTGGGCCTGGGCATAGGCGAAACGCTGATGGTCGATGTGACGATGACCGCGACGGCCGCGCAGATGGATTTCGGGCTGGCCGTGAGCGCCACGGCGACGCCCACGGCCGCGACCGTAGGCGATCTCGACACGCGCGACATGTTCAACTGGGCGAGCATCTCGGCCCGGCCGAGCGCTAACGAGGTTCGCAACAATCGGTCGGTGGGCGGCGTCGTGACCACGACGACGGACGTCGTCTCGGCCGAGGAGACGACGGTTTCGAATCTCTACATCACGCGAAATACGGCGACGCAGTTCACGGTGGGGTACACCGATACGAGTGCCGTGAAGCGCGATGCGTCGGTCATCAACTTCCCGGCGGCCAACGTGGGCACGGCGGTCGGCTTTTACGCGGATCTGCGGGCGGCGGGCGCCCTGGGACTGTTCGACAATCTGCGGATCATCGAAAACATTCCCGTCGGCGAGGAGCTGACGATCGACGGCGACGTGGCGATGTCCTCGGGCGCCACGCTGGCGATGGACGCGTACAGCCCAGCCATTGGAGACCACCTCGTGGTGACCGGCAATTTCGCGGCGGCGGGTCTGCTGCAGGTGACGCTCGCGGCTGGGGCCCCAGCGCCCGGGCTGGGCGATGCGTTCGACCTCTTCGCGTTGGAAACATCGAGCGGCCAGTTTGACGCCTACGATCTACCGGCGCTTGCCGGCGGGTTGGCTTGGAACATCTCCAATCTGCTCCCCGATGGAACCATGGAAGTCGTCGCCGATCTCGACCTGGACAACGACGGCTGGGTCGATGGCGACGATTTGCTGATCATCCAGCGGACCGATGCGAGCCTGATTGCCGCGTGGCAGGGCCAGTTCGGGAACCGGCTAGTGACGCCCGGCGGCGGGTCGGCGCCCGTGCCCGAGCCGGCGTCGGCGGGGCTCATGGCTTTGGCGCTCTGCTTCGCGGGGCTCGCGCGGCGGAAGTGCGGGCCGCGCGTTGAGAAGGGCCTCGCGGTCCCCGGTCGTTGGCGCATCGGTGCGATCCAGTCGAAACGACTGTGGGTCGTGGATCTCTCTTAAGTAATGCCAAAGAGAACCGCGGATTACGCGGATGGGAGAAGGAGATTCGCGAATACGGCGGGCGCATTGCCTTCCATTCTTATCAGCGAAATCCGCGTAATCCGCGGTCACTCTGCTTATCGCAGATCATGGCCGACGACAATCGTTGCGACGCGGCCGAACTCTGCAAAAAAGGCGCCGGCGGCACGCATGCCGCCGGCGCTCGCGCAGACTCTGTCTCGCGGCAAGAGAGCCGCCGCGAGGAACTCTTCGTTACGCACTCCGACGACGCCGCAGGCGGACAATCGCCATCGCCGACAGAACCAGCACGCTCGTCGACGGCTCGGGCAC
>JANOIK010000231.1:0-2187 GCA_031407585.1 Planctomycetota bacterium
AGCGACCCGAAGCCGCTGCGCATTTGGATGCACGTCGGCGACCGCGACCTCTTGAATCCCAACATCATGCGCGACGACATGCACGACTGGGTGGAAGCCAACGAGCGCATGGCCGCCGCGCTCGCCGCCAAGGGGTACCACTACCAATTCGTGTTCGCGAAAAACGCCACCCACTGCGACGGCGCCGTGAAAGCCCAAACGCTCCCCGAAGCGCTCGAGTACCTCTGGCAAGGGTATCCCAAGTAACACCCTTGAAACGTCACATGATTGCAATTGACCTGCGCCCTAGGCTCTCGCCGCGATTCGTGACGATGCTGAGCGCTTTTCTTGGCCTAGCGTTGGGTTCCCTCGCGCTTGCGTTCGGGGAAGAGAATCCGGCCGCATCGGCTCACAACGAGTTTCTTGAAAAACTCCAGGCTCGCGATGCGAAGTTCGACAATGTCCATCTTGTATTCATCACGCGAGCTAAGCTGCCGGGAGAACTGCGAGCGCCGGCGCCTGATGCGGGCGAGCCGCAACCCGAGACGCCTCACGATGCGCGCATCGTCTTCCGAAGCGAAGTAACGGTCCGCGGCGTCGAATGGACGAGCAGCGGCGACGTAATCGAACGCCCCGAAGCGGCCGAAGGCGCCGCAGTGATCCCGCAGCACACGAAGCTGAGCGTTGCTGGGGGAAAGCTAACAATGCTCTTTGTCGACGAGAAGGCCCATCCCGAAGGATCCGCGTCGATTCAAAAGCTCACGCCCCAGCTCGAAGATACCGCTGGCCAATCCATGCGTATGACGAGTTTTGCGATGGGATTCGGCTTCGGCCGCCACATCCGTGATATTGAACGACTGGACGCCGACGGAGCAGGCCACACCCTGACCGCAACGATGGACATCGAACCCCACTCTCGTTGCACGCTTTCGCTCGATTCCGACCTTGTGGTGCGTCACGCTACGATCGAACTGGCGGATGGCCGCATCGACGTCACCACCAAGGGAACGAAGCTGGTGGATGGCTTCCTCTTCGCAGAAACCGGAAGAGTTCGCATATCCCACGAGAAGCTCAAGATTGAAGAAGACTACTTCGTCATTTTTCAGGAGGCACAGTTCAATCTGACCGACGAGCGCTACCGGGAGCTCGCGACGATCGAGATTCCCAAGAACGCTATCGTCACCAATCTCGACGAGCTACCGTCACGGCCGCAACAGGCCCTTCCGGTAAAGCAGGCTGATCAATGACTCCATCGCAAATGCACCCGCATGTACGAACCCACTGACGTCAAGTCGGTCACATGGGCGATGATGCGCCCGCTGATGAGATACCCGTTGATGACCCGCTCGCGCACGCAACATACCTCACAACTCCATGAGGCCGCGTCAAAAGGGCGGCGGCTTTGTAAGCCGCCGCCCCACATCGTCGCTCACTACAATGGTCGCGTTTGCCGCTGTCGTTTACCGGCGACAAGTGGCACGGCGGCCAACCACACCGCGAGCAAGGCAGGCTCGGGAACTACGACAAACAGATCATTGCTGACGTTCTCGACCCCGGAATTGCGGCGAATGATATCCGCAAGGCGCGTCGTTCGCAGCGTGTCCAACTCGCTCGCATCAAAGGCTGGATCGTGTTCGTACCAAAAGCGATCGCCGTCTCGCAGTCGGGCAAACTGCACAGCATACGCCGCCGCCGTCAGCGCCCCGACGCTCGCGCCCGGAAGCAAGTCCTCCGCCAGGGCGCCGACGAACGGGTCGATCGCATCGACGTTCCCGTAGACGGCGGCCAGCGCCTGCTGCGCCGCCGGGTCGGATGTGATGTCGGCGAAGGTTTTAGCCTTTGGCAATCCGTACGCCACGCGGAGCGTGTTGTAGTCGGGAATTCCGTGATCGCGGGCGCGCTGGATGTCGATGGCGTCCAGCAGGGCGACGCGCATGCCCTCGACTAGCTGGTGGTCAGTCTCCTCCTGGATCTCCACGCTCAGCCCTTTCAGAAACAAATCGAGATCCACCGACGTAGCGAGTTTGTCTGGCCGCTCGAAAGCCTCCTCCAACGGCAACGGCCCACCGTCCGCCGCTTGGCCGTTGTTGAGCACGCGCTGGAACTTGTTCGCCAACATCGAGTGCCCTAGTCGCAGGAAGACCGTGGGAAACTCGTTGAGCACGGTCGGGTTCATGCCGGCGTCGTAGGCCCCGTGCTTCGCCGGAG
>JANOIK010000253.1:0-2873 GCA_031407585.1 Planctomycetota bacterium
CGACGGCCAGGATCACCAGCAACAGGTCACCAGCCGACATTAGCGGCTGTACCAGACTAATATCACCCAAAGCGGTGGCTTGTACAAACAGCACCCAAGTGAAACCCCCGTCTGCGCACGCAGCCATTGCAACGAGCCGGGCGATTCGCCCTCGGTCGCGCGCAAGAAGTTCCAAAATCCGCGCGATTTTGAAGCGCCGGCGAAGCGCCGAACCTCAGAAACGCCGAGTCGCGCCGCCGCGCACCCGTGCAAAATTATGGGATTGTGAACGCAATCACGGGGCCCCCCACGAATGGTTACAAAATTCAAGCGCCGACCCCGGGAAACTCAGCCCCGGACCGCCGAATTCTGTCACCCGCCCCTCAACTCTCACTCCCTGCTCCCCGCTCCTTGCCCCCTGCTCAAAGAGCAATCCCGCCGCCCCCTCCGCCACCCCCGCCTGGCGACGAACCGCCTCCGCCCGATGGCGCGCCGCCTCCACCACCTCCGCCGCCGGTCGATCGACCGCCGCCGGTGCGGCCGCCGCCGCCAGTTCGTCCGCCCCCGCCAGTTCGGCCACCAGTCCGGCCGCCGGGCGACGACCACCCGCCACTCCTCGGCGGCGTGCTTCCCCCGCCCCATGTCGAGCCGCCGCCAAAAGTAGGCGGCGCGGGCGGCGGCCCCGAAGGGGGAATTGGCTTCGTCGTGGCCTGGCCCTGCACGAGCGTCACGCGCTCCGTGCGCAGCGTCGTTTGACGAACCACCATGCGATTGGCCGTCAGCTTCGGCGGCAGCCACGAATTGCCGGCCAGCGGCACGCTCACCTGCACGGTGACGCTCTTGGTATCTTCGTCGATCACCGCCGGGTTCACCGAGATCGAACCCTTCCGCACGCCAGCGCGGGCCAGCAGATCGTTCGCCTGCGATATGGCCTCCGGCACATTGGCCCCGGGAACGACCACATGGCGAGCCGCCTCGTAAGCCGCGTTGTCCGCCGCGTGGCGCAGCGTGCTCAGCCGGGCAAACTCGATCAGCCCAATCACCAACAGCAGGAGCACCGGCAATGTGAGCGCGAACTCGACCACTGTCACGCCGCGTCGTTGGCGAGGCGAACTGAAGCGGACACTGAAACGGTTAATTGTCATGAGCGGCTTGCCTTGAAGAAACTTGAAACAACTCTCCGGCTCCCTCCCCCTCCGCGGGGAGGGCTGGGGAGGGGGGATGCCCCGTCAATGGACGATCCACTTGCACTTCATCACCCCTCCCTAACCCTCCCCCTCAAGGGGAGGGGACCGGAAGAGATGGGTTTGGGTTGCAGTAACTTCAATTTCTTCTTATCGCGTCAGCAGCGTCGGCAGTCGCCGCGCCACCGAACGGAAGAGTTGCAGCAATTCATCGCCGGTCGCCGCGTGGTAGTGGACGCCGCCGCCCACCGATGCCACCGACCGCATCAGGGCCTGGTCGGCCTCTTTGGCGAACGTCACCGCGTACACGGAAATGCCCTGGTCGAACGCTGCCTGCGCCGCGGGAATCGGATCGGCGCCCGCCGTTCGCCGGCCGTCGGTCAGCACGATGATCACCTTCACCGCCCACGGCCGCGAGTAGCGCGGGTCGGTGAGCGAGTTCACGCCCTCGGCAATGCCGTCGTGAATGTTGGTGAAACCCATGCAGTAACGCTGCGTGTAAACGTCGAGCGCCCGCGGAATCGGCGTGTACGAGCCGCTGAGTTGGGCCTCGCGTTGAGCCCCGTCGCTGTAGGTCACGAGCGAAACGTACTCCTGCTGCGGCGAGCTGTTCACCGTGTCGAGAAACGCTTGAACCGCCTTGGTAAGATCGATCCACCGCGAGCCCGGCGGGGCGCGGTCGCAGAATTTCCAACCTGCCGGGGCGGACGCGGGCGCTTGGCCCGCCGCGGCCATGGTTTCGGACGCTTCGGAGTCGCCGTAGGCCATCGAGCCGGATTTATCGAGCACCAGCGCGATGTCGACTTCCACCTGCGTGCTGGTCGCCGCCTGGACGGGGGCGAATTTGTTGACCGCTCCGAACGTCGGCATCACCATGCTCACCATGCCGGAGAGCGAGCTCGCGTCGCGGCGGGCGTTGACCGTCACGGCGTTCGGCGGGTTGTCGCCGGCCGTGAAGGCGTAGCGTTGCGAGAGGGCCGAGCGTCGCGAGACGCCGAAGACGATGTCGCTGTCGGCGAGTTGCGTGGCGCGACCCGCGACCGGATTGCGACGGGCGCCCTCGCGAGCGGCCACCCGCGCCGCGGCCGTGTCGGCCGTGGTCATGAGCGTGAACCCGCTGGCGCGCGTCGCGGCATCGGACGCGATGCGCAGCTCGGTGCGGGTGAGCTCCATGTACGCCAGGTTCACGGCGAAGCACGCGAGGATGAGCATCACCGGCAGCAACATAGCCACCAACGGCAACATCGCCCCGCGACGACGACTATTGGCCTGAACTGTGTAACGCATCGCACGCTCGCTTTCGTTCCGGAAACCCCCGGCTTGCGCCGAGGGCTGCTCCCTCTTGAGTTCCGTCTCCTGTCTCCCGTCTCCTGTCTCCGTCCGCTCTCACCGCTCTTTCATCATCTGCACGTCCGCCGTCAGCGTCTTCGCACCGAACAGCCAGCCGCCGGCGAGCGAGTTCTTCGCGAACGGCGCCGTTGTCTGCACGGTGATCCAAGTCCCCTCGGCGGCGCCGGCAACGTCGGGCGTGATGGTCACGGTGGCGCCCTTCACTTCGCGGTCCTTCAAAATCTGTTGGCACTGGGCCGTGACCTGACTCGTGCCGGCGCCGGGCGACAGGGCTACGCGGGCTCCCTCGTAGGCCGCCACGCTGAGCGACTGCTGCAGGAAGATCATCGCGCACGCCTCCATCGACGCCAGCACGATGAG
>JANOIK010000270.1:0-2147 GCA_031407585.1 Planctomycetota bacterium
CAGTCTACTTCCCCGAAACAAGTTCACCGACTACTCCAACGTAGCCCAACCGAGCCAACTGCTGAGCTACTTGCCCGTGCTCGTGCTCACGGGCATGTTCGTGCTGCTGATGATCGTGATGCTGCGCCGCATGGGCGGGGCGGGGTCGCCGATGGCGTTCGGCCGCAGCCGCGGCAAGCTCTACGCGCAAGAAGACATTGAAGTGACCTTCGAGGACGTCGCGGGCATCGACGAGGCCGTCGAAGAGCTGCGCGAGGTCGTCGACTTCCTGAAGAACCCCGAGCGCTACCACCGCCTCGGCGGCCGCATCCCCAAGGGTGTGTTGCTGGTCGGCCCTCCGGGCACCGGCAAGACGCTGCTCGCCAAGGCCGTCGCCGGCGAGGCGGGCGTTCCGTTTTTCAGCCTGAGCGGTTCGGATTTCGTCGAAATGTTCGTCGGCGTGGGCGCCGCCCGCGTGCGCGACATGTTCCAGCAGGCCGAACAGCGCGCCCCGTGCATCGTGTTCATCGACGAGCTGGACGCCCTGGGCAAGACCCGCGGCAGCGGCCAAATCGGCGGCCACGACGAGCGCGAGCAAACGCTCAACGCGCTGCTCGTGGAGATGGACGGCTTCGGCACGAACAGCGGCATCATCATCATGGCCGCGACGAACAGGCCTGAAACGCTCGACCCCGCGCTGCTGCGCCCGGGCCGCTTCGACCGGCACGTGTTGGTCGACCGCCCCGACGTCGCCGGCCGCGAGGAGATCCTCGAAGTCCATCTGCAGAAGGTCAAGGTCGCCGAGGACGTGAACGTGAAGCAAGTGGCCGCGATCACCAGCGGCTTCGTGGGCGCCGACCTTGCGAATATCGTGAACGAGGGGGCTCTGCTCGCCGCGCGCAACGGCAAGAAGGCTGTCGGCATGGAGGAGCTCAACGAAGCCGTGGAGCGCGCCGGGGCCGGCCTCGAGAAGAAATCCAAGGTCATGCACCAGGAGGAGAAGCTCCGCGTGGCCTACCACGAGAGCGGTCACGCCCTGGTCGCCGACTCGCTGCCTAACACCGACCCCGTGCACAAGGTCTCCATCATCCCGCGCGGCCTCGCGGCCCTGGGCTATATGATGCAGCGACCCGAACAGGACCGCTACCTGATGACGCGCGGCGAGCTGGAGAGCCGCATCCAGGTCTGTCTCGGCGGCACCGTGGCCGAGGAGATCGTGTTCGAGGACATTTCATCGGGCGCCCAAAACGACCTGGAGCGCGCCACCGAGATCGCTCGCAGCATGGTCATGGATTTCGGCATGAGCCGTCTGGGTCGCATCAACTTCCGCGAAAGCGGCCGCAGTCCGTTCCTGTACAGCGGCGGCGAATTCGGCCGCGTGCAGCATCACAGCGAAGAGACCGCTCGCGAGATCGACGAAGAGGTCAAGCGCATCCTCGACGAAAACCTGGAGCGGGTACGCAATATCCTGGGCGAACGCCGGCAGGCGCTCGAGGCTGTGACCGCCGAACTGATGGAGCACGAAACGATCGATTCGGAACAGCTCAAGCGGATCATCGGCGAGACGTCCCCCGGCGCCCGCATCGTCCCTGGTACTGCCGCGGAGCCAAAGCGGCCGCCCATCGGCCGTAAGGTGGTGGCCGATGATGCGGCCCAGGACAAAGATGCCGGCGCGGGTACGTAAACGTTGTCGCGGCGACGGAACCGTGAGAGAATGTCGCTATGGACCTCACCGCAGTTTATGTGCAAGTTCCTGAAGGTTTCATCGCCTTCGTAGAAGAGCTGCCCGGGGCCAACACCCAAGGCGCGACTCTCGACGAGACAAAGGCAAATCTCCGGGAAGCAGTACAACTTGTACTCGACGCCAATCGTGAATTGGCCGCACGCGACCTAACTGGTCGCATTGTCCACAAAGAAACGCTTGATCTCGCGGCGCCATGAAACGGCGCGATCTGATCTCGCATCTCACGCGGCACGGCTGCGAGTTGCTGCGCGAAGGCGGAAGTCACTCCGTTTACGTAAACCTCATCAACAATCTCACATCTGCGGTTCCTCGCCATCGCGAGATTAACGATTATTTGGCTCGTAAGATTTGCCGAGATCTGGGAATCCCCGCACCCGACTGATCGTGCGCCCTGGAAGTCTTTACGAACACGCCTCGCCAATCA
>JANOIK010000300.1:0-3121 GCA_031407585.1 Planctomycetota bacterium
CCCCCGCCCGGCGGCGAACCGCCTCCGGGGGACTGGCCGCCCGAGCCGCCGCTTGTCACCGGGGCGCCTTCGGGAAGCTCCAGTATCGTGGGCAGCCAACGCATCAGGCGGAATCGCACCGGAGTGAGGCGTGCTTCGACGTCTTGCTCGACGATCACTTCCACCGGCTGGATGCCTGTGAGATCGCTGTCGCCGATCGAGATCGAGTAGACCCACGGCGTGGCGTCGTCCACCTCGAGCGCCTGCCTCGAAACGCCCTCGACTTTGATGGCGCCGGCGAGCAGTTGATCCATGATCGACGCCGCGAGCGACTGGGCCTGCGTTTCGGCGCGGGCTTCGACCGCGTGGCGGCTGGCGAGCTGCATGAGTTCGCCAAGCATGGCGAGCGCCGCGGCGAGGATCACGAGGGCGAGGATGACTTCGAGGAGCGTGAAGCCGGAGTGCGAATTGCTGAATGCTGAATGTTGAATGCTGAATGACTGGGACGCAGTCCACGCTCGACGGCGCATCCGCCTCTTCAGCATTCCGCATTCAGCATTCTGCATTTCCATCACCGCGTCCTCGAGCTTTCGTCGTATTCTTCGCGCGTGAGGACGGCGCTCGCCCGCGCGACGCCCGTGAGGCTGCGGAGCGTGATGCGGAGGTACTGCGGCACGTCGTTTTGCAGCACAAGGGTGGCGGCCGATGATGAGCCGTCGGGGAAGAACACGATCGGCGTCGACCAGGTCGAGCCCGTCTCTTCGAGCGCGTCGACGCGGCGCTCATTGCGCAGCGGGTCATCGACCGCGGTTTGGCCGCTGGTGAACTTGATCGGCTCGGGGAGCAGCGACTCGATCGTGGACGACTCGTCAAGCGACTTTCGGTTGGCGGTCGTCTCCGGCTTGTCGTCGGCGGCGTTGAGTTCCGTCGCCGAACTTCGGCGCGGGGCCTCCGCCGCGCCCGTCGGTACGTTCGTTGCGCCCGCGCCTCCCGCCGATTGCTCGACGCTCGAAAGCGGCTCCAGCCGGTACTTGCCCGTCTCGGGCGTGAAGCGGAATTGGTACGGCACGCCCGTCTCGATGGCCTGCGTCCGAGCTTCGGCCCAGCGGGCGATCACGATGTCGCCCGCGCGGCGAAGCCGTACGCCGCCGAACGCGCCCGTGACGGCGGGGATCGCCAGGCTAGCGGCGACCACAAGCAAGGCCAGCACCAGAAGCAGCTCCATCAAGGTGACGGCGCTGCGGCGGATGAAAGGACTCGGGATGGCACGCCCCAGGTCCTCCGCAGGGCGTGGTCCGGTGCGCTTCCACCATGCCCGGCGGCGGACCTTCGGGCGTGCCACCCCAACCAGTCGTCGGTGCGCGACGAGCGTCACGACTTGCTCCAGTTGCCGATGTCGTCGTCCGTGCCGCTCTGGCCATCCGGCCCGTTGCTCCACACGTCGAAGCTCTCGGTGTTGTGCTTGCCGGGCGCCAGGTACTGGTACTCGTTGCTCCACGGATCGAGCTTGGGCTTTTCCATGTAGGGCTCGTTCCCCCACTTCTCCGCCTCGGCGGCGTCGCTCGGCTTGGTCAGCATGTCGTCGATGCTGGTCGGATACTTGCTCATGCTGACCCAGTAGCCGCGGGCCGCGTCCTTGATGAAGCCGACCTGCGCCGTGGCGGCGTCAATGTTCGCCTTGTCGCGGAAGCGAAACACGTTCGGCGCAACGATCGAGCCGATCACCACGAGGATGACGAGCACGAGCAGCACTTCCATGAGGGTGAAGCCGCGAGCGGCGACGCGTCGCGGGTGAGCGTGCCGGAGAGAGCGTTGGGTCATGGGGGTTGCCCCTTTCTGTTCGGAATCGGGTGGGGGAGTTCTATTTAGCCCCGTCGCTTGCGGCGGGACGCATTTTAACAAACGCGCGGAGCAAGCCCCGCGGCTAAATGTTATTGGAGTAGGTAGCGAGTGCTTTAGTTTACCAACTTCGCTAAAGGGCCGTCGACGACTTGATCAAAGGCAGCAGCAGAGCGACGACGATCATCAACACAACGCCCGCCAGGATGACCAGCATGATGGGCTCCAGCAGCCGGACGAGCAGGTCGAGCCGGCGCCAGGTTTCTTTTTCCAGCGAGTCGGAAATCGTCGGCAGCACCGTCTCCAGCGAGTTCGACTGCTCGGCCACCGCGATCATCTCCACGACGTTCGGCGGAAAATGGCCGCTCGCCTTCAGCGGCTCGGCCAGCGTGGCGCCGGCGGTGATGTTGTCGGCCGCGCTGTTGATCGCGGCCGAGAGGATGCGATTGCCGGTCGAGTCGCTCGAGATCTTGAGCGACCGCACGATCGGCACGCCGCCCGAGAGCAGCGTGCCGAAGACGCGGCAGAAGCGAGCCACCGCGAGATTGCGGTAGATCGTGCCCGCCTGCGGCAGCTTCAGCCGCCAGCGGTCGATCGCCGTGCGGCCCGAGTCGGACACCACTTTCTGCCGAATGAGAAACACAATCAGCGCCAGGGCGCCGGCGATCACCAGCCCATACTGGTGAATGGCGGCGCTGAGTCCCAACAGCCAATCAGTAAGCAACGGCAGCTCGCCACGGTCGCGCAAGCGCGCGAAAAGCGTTTCAAATCGCGGCACGAAGAAGATGATCAGCACCGTGACGATCGCAACGCCGAAGAACGCCAGGAAAATCGGGTAAGCGATCGCGCCCATGACGCGGCTCTTGAGCTCCGCCTGCTGGTCGGTGAACTTCGCGATGCGTTCGAGGGCCTCTTCCATGAAGCCGCCTTCGCCGCCGGCGCGCACGATGCTGCGCGACAGATCGGTAAACGCCCGCGGGTGCCGGGCCATGGCGTCGGCGAGCGAGTCGCCCTCGGTGACGCGGGCGTGCAGGTCCTGCGTGATTTGCTTCAGCGCGGGATGCGTGGAGTGCGTGCCGAGCAGGTCGAGCGAGCGAAGCAGCGGCACGCCGCTGCGCAACAGCGCGGCAAGCTCCATGTAAAACTGCGCCATCTGCTGCGGCCGCACCTTGAGCTGGCCGGTCTTCTGCACCCGCCCCGCGGCCGCCTTCACCTGCATGGGAAACAGGTCTTTGCCCGAAAGCGTGGCGACCGCCTCGCGCTGCGTCGCGGCGCTCAGCACGCCTTCGACGCGCTGACCGGC
>JANOIK010000350.1:0-7049 GCA_031407585.1 Planctomycetota bacterium
AACCGCACGCCGTCGTCCATCGCGATCGGCTTCATCAGCTCCACGCTCAGACGGGCGTTGTCGCCCGGCATGCACATCTCGGCGTCCCCCACCAGGTTGGCCGTGCCGGTGACGTCCGTCGTGCGGAAGTAGAACTGCGGACGGTAGCCGCTGAAGAACGGCGTGTGACGGCCGCCTTCTTCCTTCGACAGCACGTACACCTCGGCCTCGAACTTGGTGTGCGGCGTGATGCTGCCCGGCTTGGCCAGCACCTGACCGCGCTGAATATCTTCACGCTTCACGCCGCGGAGCAGGCAGCCGACGTTGTCGCCGGCCTGACCTTGATCCAGGCTCTTGTTGAACATTTCGACGCCCGTGCAGGTGGTCTTGGTCGGCGCATCGGTCAGACCGATGATCGACACTTCCTCGCCCACCTTCACCACGCCGCGCTCGATGCGACCCGTCGCCACCGTGCCGCGGCCTTCGATCGAGAACACGTCCTCGATGGCCATCATGAACGGCTTGTCGGTCTCGCGCACCGGCTCGGGAATGTACGCGTCGATCGCTTCCATCAGCTCGGTGATGCACTTCGACGCGGCCGGGTCGGTCGGATTGTCGTAGGCCGCTTTGGCCGAACCGCGGACCAGCGGCACGTCGTCGCCGGGGAAGCCGTTCTTGGTCAGCAGCTCGCGAATTTCGAGCTCAACCAGCTCCAGCAATTCCGGATCGTCGACCAGATCGACCTTGTTCAGGAAGACCACGACGCGGGGCACGCCGACCTGGCGAGCCAGCAGAATGTGCTCGCGGGTCTGCGGCATCGGGCCGTCGGCGGCGCTCACCACCAGAATCGCGCCGTCCATCTGGGCGGCGCCGGTGATCATGTTCTTGATAAAGTCGGCGTGGCCCGGGCAGTCGATGTGGGCGTAATGCCGATTGGGGGTCTCGTACTCGACGTGCGAGACGGCGATGGTCACCGTCTTGGTCGCGTCGCGCACCGTACCGCCCTTGGCGATGTCGGCGTAGGACTTGCTCTTGGCGAGGCCCTTGGCGGCCTGCACGGCGAGAATGGCGCCGGTCGTGGTCGTCTTGCCGTGGTCGATGTGCCCGATCGTGCCGACGTTCACGTGCGGCTTGGTCCGATTGAAAGTGTCCTTTGCCATGTTTCTCCCTAACTCACTTAGCTGGCGTGTTTACAAAGGTAAAAACTCGGCCACTAAGCAGGCCGCTGTCTGTGGATCGGAGTGTGTGGTGAGTTGGTGTGTGGTCTTCTAATCAGACCACCCACTTACTCACCACTCACCTACTCACTCTTCTACTTACTCTCGAAAAAGCTGCTGAAGAGACTTGAACTCTTGACCTCTTCCTTACCAAGGAAGTGCTCTACCAACTGAGCTACAGCAGCGGGGGTCGAAGCTGTCAGCGTTCAGCGGTCAGCTGTCAGCCCGGACAATTCAAAATCGATTCAGTGCCTTTCTCGTCGCGTTCATTTTCGTCGTTCTAATTCTCTGGCTGAAAGCTGATGGCTGATCGCTGACAGCTCCTAAGCGGGTGAAGGGAATCGAACCCTCGTCATCAGCTTGGAAGGCTGTTGCTCTACCATTGAGCTACACCCGCAGTCGCAAATCTCTGATTTATGATTTCTGATTGCGGATGCCGCTCGTCCGAACCGTCGTCCTTCTCCCAAATCAGAAATCCTAAATTTCCAAATCTAAAATTCTGAGTGGGGAGTACAGGATTCGAACCTGTGAAGGCATAAGCCATCAGATTTACAGTCTGACCCGTTTGACCGCTTCGGTAACTCCCCGTTATCGAGACAGCCGCGTCGCACCATCGCACGCCATCTTGCCAATCCGAACTCGCTCAACTGCTGCGCATGCCGATGTCCGCTAAAGCGACGTCCGCTTGGGCGGTAACCACGGGATGCCAGAGAACTCCAGAGCGAGCGTCAAACGACAGAGCTAGCGGGGGGACTTGAACCCTCAACCTGCTGATTACAAATCAGCTGCTCTGCCAATTGAGCTACGCTAGCCGGGGCGGGGCGAGCTTGTGCGAATCAACCAATATACCCAAATGGGGAAGTGCCACAAGGCGGCGCCTATGCGAATTTCGCGCCGGAAGGACCCTCCCGGCCCGTACATGAAGCTGCCAGCTTCGTCCGACCATTCTCCCTCCAGCTTCCCCGACGCCAACACCCAGAATTCTCCGAGAGTCGTATATATTGGTAAGTTCGAGGGAAGAAGCTGGCAGCTTCGTTCACGGCTTGGAAAGGCGGCTCTGGTGCGAAAATACGCGGCGTTCCTAAGTCCGACGGCACTGGTCCTGCTTGGGTTCGCCGCCTGGGGCGCCGCCGGGCGCCTCTTTTATCCAGATTCTCAGGCGATGCCGCCCGAACTGGTCGCTCCCTCGGCTCTCGCGCCGGAGCATCTACTGCAACTGGGCGCCGACCAGGTCGTGCAGCCCGATCCCACGATTTCACCCCAGAAAGTCGTGGAAACCCAGCTCGCGGGGCTGGCCGATCACAAGTCCGGGGCGGTGGGCATTCTCCAGTGTTTCACCTTCGCGTCGCCCACCAACCGTGCGGCGACCGGGCCGCTCGACCGCTTCGGGGCGATGGTTCGCCAGGGCGAGTTTGCGTGTTTTACGAACCCCGCGGCAACACTCATCGGCGAGCCCCACGTGTCGGGGCGATTGGCCCGCCTGCTGGTGACGGTCGTCGACCAAGATCGCCAGCTGCGCGCGTTCACCTTTATCCTGTCGCGGCAGACTGCCGATCCGTATCGCGATTGCTGGATGACCGAGGCCGTTTTCCCCGTGGGGTCCTCGTCGCCAGCCCCGCCGGCGCCTCCCGAACCGGCGTCGGAGTCCTCGAGAGAGATATGACCCACCCGTTAGTGGGGTATCCGTAGGGTCGTTCCATCACAATCAGCCGCAGCTTACCGGCGATTTTCCCAAGCAACGCCCCATCCGCCGTGGACTTTCGGCCGTATCCCTTATTGCAGCGAGGGACGGACGGGCGTTCGGTTCCGCCGAACGAGGCGCCGGCCAAGTCGATCGCGGCGCCGTCGCTGGGCGCGGGCCGCTCCAATCGCTGGCCGAACTGGGTCGACAGGTCAGGGGAATGGCGTGTCAGGAGTAGTGGTTGAGCGCGTGCGATCTCTCTGACGCCGAGCTGTTGGCGGCGGTCCGTTTAAGCGACCGCGAGGCGTTTCATGCGCTTTACCATCGATTTTCGTCGGACATCTATACGCTCTGCGAGCGCATTCTTCACAGCCGCCAAGAGGCGGAGGATGCCACCGCGGAGGTGTTTTGCGAAGTGTGGCTGCGGCGCGAACGCTACGACGCGACGCGCGGGGCCGTGCGACCCTATTTGACGACGCTCGCGCGAAGTCGTGCCATCGATCGACTTCGCAGCCGAGCGGCGCGACCCGATATGGCGAACAAAGCCTGCCTCGATGGCGCCGAACTGCCCGCCGCGGCAGGCGTGACGCCCCACGAAGCGGCCACGGGCGCCGAGATGCGAGTCCGCGTCGCCGAGGCGCTCGCCACGCTGAGCATTCGGCAGCGCGAGGCCATGGAGCTGGCGTACTACGAAGGGCTGAGCCATCGCGAAATCGCCGACCGCCTGGCGACGCCGCTGGGCACGATCAAGACACACATCCGCCAGGGATTGGCGAAGCTGAGAACCACGCTTCGCGTCAGGCGGGCGGAAGAATTCTGAAGGGGAGTTGGGGAGTGAGTGGTGTGTGATATAGCTGAACGATTCAGGTGAGTGGGGAGGACCCCGGTCGCTCCGAGATCCGCCGGACCCCTCGGCGGATCTCGGGGTGACGATTTACGATGGGCGTATCAAAATTCCATGATGACCTGCGAACAATGCCGTGAAGAAATGGCGGAGCACGCCTTGGGGCAAAGCGTCCCCGAGACGGCGGCATGCATGCGCGCTCATCTCGCGGCTTGCGTGGTGTGCCGGCGAGAACTCGCGGAAATCGAATCCGCCTGGGCGGCGCTTCCCTTGGCGTGCGAACCCTCGGCCCCGGGCGCGCACGTGTTCGACCGCGTGCGTGATCGCATCGACCACTTAAGCGGAACGCCGGTCGCGGCCACCGCGACACGCGCGCCCTCGCCGCTCACGCCCCGGCAGCGGCTGATGTCTTACGTCCTGGCCGCAAGCGTCCTCGTGGGGCTTGTCGGCGGATCGCTTTATGTCCGTCGCGACGTCCCGCGAGGTTCCACCGGCGACGTCGCCGCGGACCGCGCGCTCCGCGACCTCGCCGGGCGGCTCGGCAAGCTCCAGGAGCTCGAGCAGATGCTCAAGAGCGACAGCGTAAAACTCGCGTCGCTCCACGCGCCGGCGTCCGAACGAGTCGGCGCCTACGTCCTGTGGGACCTGGCGACTGGGCAGTGGCATTTCTTCGCGCCGGGGTTGCCCCCCGCCCCGGCGGGGAAAACCTACCAACTGTGGGCCGTCGCTGAGGGAAGCCGCCCGCTGGCGGGCCCGACGTTCGCCGTCGGGACGTCGGGCATCGGGAGCGTCGTGGCCGATTTCCCCGACCTTGAACCCGGCGCGGCGACGAAAGCGGTCGTCACACTGGAGCCAGAAAAGGGCTCCGAACAGCCCTCGGGGAAGGTCGTACTCGAGGCGCCCCTCTAGAATTTGGCTGGAATCAACTGGCGAAGGCAGTCAAAATGGCAAAAAGGGCGACATGGGCGAAATTAAGCTCATCCATTTCTATTTCCTTTCCGTAAAGTTTCGGTCAGGATAGAGAGGCCTGCGGCGATCTAAGCTGCAGCTCACCTCTGATTTATCGCTCACTGCATAAGCTAATGATCCTCACCTAGGAGTCGACTCGTGAAGCAAACTCTGCGCGCACTTCTCTGCGCAACTCTCGCAATGCTCAGTCTCCAGTCGGCGTCGGCGGAGACCATCTACGGTATCGCCAGCCAAGGCGGAAGCTCTTTTTTGGTGATATGGGATTCGGCCGCGCCGCAATCTCTCATCTCGTCGACGCACATCGGATCGGGGGCGATTCTGGGCATCGACGCCCGTCCCGCGACGGGGGGCTCTCCGTTGATCGCGGCGCTCTTGCCCGGGGGACAGTTATATTACATCAACACGACCAACGGAAACCTTTCGACCCCCGCAGGCCCTGTCCCGCCCGTTCTTCCGCTCAACGGTTTCAGCTTCGGGTTCGACTTCAATCCAACGATCGACCGCATCCGCGTCACGAGCGACGTCGACCAGAACCTCGTTCTCAACCCGAACAGCGGCGCGCTGCAATTGGCGGCGACTAACCTGTTCTACGGACCGGCTGATCCGAATTTCGGCGTGAATCCGAACGTCGGAGCCTCGGCCTACTCCAACAACCGGCCCACCGCTGTGACGACGCAGCTGTATGGCATCGATATGGGCCTCGACATCCTCGTCACGCAATCCAACAATGCCGGCATGCTCGGAACAGTCGGCCCGCTGGGCACGAACGTGAGTTCGCTGGGCGGCTTCGACATCTCCGGCCCGACGGGAACCGCCTACGCCACGATGACGCCTGTTGGAAGTTCGCAGTCGAACTTCTATAGCATCAATCTGGTCACCGGCGCCGCGACCAACCTCGGCCCGATTGGCGGCGGCATCGTCATCACCGCGATGACCATCGCCCCGGTCCCCGAGCCCGCGACCTTCGGTCTTTGCCTCACCGGCATGGTCGCCTTCGCGGCTCTGCGTCGGAAGCGCTAAGCGACCATCGATTGAAGTCGAAAATCACGAAGCCCCCCGTCCAACGACCGGGGGCTTTTTCGTGCGCCGACGCACGCGTCCAGCGAGAACGGAAAACGCCGCGACGAGCATCGTTTCGCTCGCGGGTTCCGGCACTCCTACGGAGTCTCCGCCCGCGCCAAGCTGCCGCTGCCACAGCAACAGATCAGCGCCGGTCCAGCCGCGCTTGGCGAACGCCCGTCGCCACACATCGAGGTCCGCCCCGGTCACGGCGCCGCTGCCATTGAAATCGCCCGCGAGCGCCGGCGTTTCGATCGCCCCGATGTCCACGCCCGCGCCCTGCGGCCGCGGCACGCCGAACGAATCGAAGCTCGGCGCCAGCGCCGCCACGCCCGCGTTGAGCGCCACGGCCCCAGGCTTCAGCCGGTAGTCGCCGATGGCGGCGTTCACGAACAGCGCGCCCGGCGTCGCCACGATCGAGTGCAGGTCGTTGCCCGTAGCGATTCGCCACTCGGCGAGCGACTGCACCGAGTCGCCGTCGTCGGTCGTAAAGCGCGAGATCACCACGTTGTAATCGCTGTTGAGACCCTCGAGGCTGTCGTCCCACACCGACATGGCTCCGCGGTAGGAGCCGTCGTTGAGCAGGATGTTGTTCCGCACTGTGTTGTTCGTCGAGCCATCGCGAATGTTGAGCGCCCACCGCGACGCGATCGGCTCTTCGTCGATGCCAAGCCTGAAAATCGCCGGCGGCTGGTGCACCGTGTTGTTGACCACGACATTGCCGGTCGAGCCTTCAGCCCCGTCGATGCGGTACAGCGAAATCCCGCTGGCGCGGTTGCCGTAGACCAGGTTGTTCTCGATCCGCGAATCCAGCACGCCATCCATATTGATGCCGCTGCCGCCGCCCACCGGGCCATTGCCCACGGGCTTCGCGTTGTCGTAAATCACGTTTCCCGTGACGAGGGCGCCCGAGATGATGCCGTCGCCGGGTTGCTGGTCGAAGTCGCCGTTCATGTGAATGCCGCTGCCGTGGTTGCCCCACGAGACGTTGCCGCGCAGCGTGGGCCGGTCGCCGCTGTTGGAGACGTAGATGCCGTGCTCGATGATCGAGCCGCTCGTCTCGTTGTTCTCGATGAGCAGGTCGTTGTCGAAGCCGGTGAAGATGCCCCACCGCCCGTTGTCGTAGGCATGCACGTTGCGAATGGTGACGAAGTCGCCGAGCACGCTCCGCACGCCGGCGCGCTCCATGCCCGTGACCGCGAAACCGTCGATCACGATGTGCGAGGCGCCTTCCAGGTTGATGCCGTCGGGCGTCGTCAGATTCTCCATGACGACGCGGGCGCCCGGCTCGGCGAAGAAC
>JANOIK010000351.1:0-2052 GCA_031407585.1 Planctomycetota bacterium
GCGACGATGCCCACCGGATACCCCGAGCCGTCCATTCGCTCGTGGTGCTGGTACGCCATCATGAGTTGACCGCGGCTGAAGTTCTGCGGTAGCAGGTCTTCGAATCCCACCTGCGGATGGCGTTCGACCATCTCGCGCTCCTCGGCCGTCCAGCGACCGGGGTTCGCCCAGGCGTCGACGAACAAGTTTCGCGCGCCGATGTCGTGGACCATCGCCCCCACGGCGATGTCGCTGAGCGCTTCCTCGTCGTTCGTGCCGGAGAGCCGTGCGATTTGCAGCGTGTAGGCCGCGACGTTGAGCGCTCGGAACCCGGAGCCGCTGACCGACGCGACCATTTCAAACAGGTCGCGCGAATCGACCGGGCCGCGGGAGAACAGGCTCACCGCGGCGTCGCCGACGCGCCACGCGGAGGCCACGAACGGCTGGCATTTGACCAGCCGAATGGTCGCGTTCAGCCCCAAGGAAAATGCCAACGACAGCAGCGCCAGTCCGTCGCACGCTGGCAGCGTCGGCGAGGCAGCCAACTCCGCCCAGTGGGCTTGCACAGCGTTGGTTACGCGGCTGAAGTCATTGCGTTGAATCCAAAACGCGAACTGCCCTCGGTGGCGCCGCATCTCGGCCAGGTGATCTTCACCCAACCGGGCGTGCTGCTCCCAGAGCGGCTTCGGCGGGCCGTCGCCGGACGACACGAAGACGTCGACGGCGGCCGAGCACGGTTGCGTCAGCGCCGCCAGCGGCACGCGCATGAGCGATTCCACGGCAACCGGCGCTTTTTCGGCCGGCTTCGCAGCGGTTGGCCGCGGTGGAGTGGCTGTTGTCGACATGGTCGTCCGGAAGGCGCGGTGATCGAACGGGCTCCTCATCTATAGGTTTTAGATGCGCGAGGGCGCACGCCGAGTGCGGGTTTGGCCCTTGCAGCGAGCCGACCCGGCCGAGCCGGGAGCGCAGAATCGATACGCTAGGACGCGTGGCCGAACGAGCGCGCCCTACAACCGGCTCAACCGCCCCCAACGGCGGCAGTGAGCACGCACGGCGGCGTTCCGATTGAGACCACGTGGACTTGGCCCAGGAATTGCCCCGCTGAGGGCGCCAGAAATCCGACCTTCTGCGCGACGAACGTGCAGGTCACCTCGGCCCGCACCGCGGCGCCGGGGGCCGCGCCGGTGTCGCAATCGAGACCGCTCGGCACATCGACCGCGAGGCGGCGCGCCCTCTTTGCGTTCATCCAATCGATTGCCCCGGCGTACGGTTCGCGCGGAGCGCCCGAGGCGCCGGTTCCGAGTAGTGCGTCGATCAACCACGCAGCGCCCGCGGCGTGTTGGTCGAGCATCTCCATCAACTTCGCGCTGTCGCGCGCCGCGGAGAGCTCGATGATCTTCGCGCCGCTGCGCGCCAGGATCTCGTAGTTCGTCTGGGCGTCGCCACTCAACTCGCTTGGCGAGTTGAGCAACAACACCGTGGCGGCGACGCCGTGAATGCCCAAGTGGCGAGCAATCACGAACCCGTCGCCGGCGTTGTTGCCTTTGCCGCAGAGGATCGCGACCAGCGCTCCCGTAGCGAGCTTCGGGTCGATCGCCCGTAGGACGTCGACCACGCCGCGGCCGGCGTTTTCCATCAGCACCACGCCGGGGATGCCGTACCACTCGATCGCGATGCGGTCCACCGACCGCGACTGTTCGCGCGTAAGCGTGAGCGGCGTCTCATCCATAGCATCAGGGAATCGCGATTGCTCCGCCGGTCCACACGCCTGCCTCGAACGCCGCGGCCCGCCACGTGAACGGCACGGCGGGGATCATGAACGGTGCACAGCTGCCCGGCCGGTAGTAGCCGAGCGTGTAGACGCATTCGTTCGGCGTCATCAGGCCCATCTTGTAGGGCAGCAGCGGCACCGACCCGAAGAAGTGGGCGCCAGCCACGAGCGGATCGAGCGCCGGACCCCACGAGTGGCCGTAACGCTCAAGCTGCACCTGCTCGAAGTACAGCGGCTTGTGGCACAGGCCCGAGGCCTTCCACAGGTAAGTGGTCTGGGCCCAGCTTCGCGGCTGGAACTGC
>JANOIK010000042.1:0-3667 GCA_031407585.1 Planctomycetota bacterium
CGCGGCAATCTGGCGCCCTTTCTCGATCTGATCCTCGACGAGCGCCCCGCCGCGGGCCGCCGTCTTGCCGTCGCTCCCCGCGAGCAGCGCCCGGCTGAACTCGCCGCTGACGCACCCGCTCAGGCAGATGATCCCCTCGGAATACTCCGCGAGCAGGTCGCGATCGATGCGAGGCTTGTGATAAAACCCCTCGAGAAACGCCCGGCTCGAAAGCTTCACCAGATTGCGAAACCCTGTCGCGTTCTGCGCGAGCAGCGTCAAGTGATATGCAGCTTCCTTGCTGCTGGTCGCGCCGCTCTGTTCGAACCGGCTTCCCGGCGCCACGTACGCCTCGTACCCCAGCACGGGGTTGATGCCCGCATCCTTGCACGCCTTGTAAAACTCGATCGCCCCGTACAGGTTGCCGTGATCGGTGATCGCCAGGGCGTTCATCCCCAGCTCTTTCGCGCGAGCCACGAGCCCTTTGATCGGGCTCGCCCCGTCGAGCAAGCTGTAGTGGCTATGGCAGTGCAGATGAACAAACGGCGGGGCGGACAAGGCGGCGATCCTTCCTGGAAACGAGCAGCGTCGCGAAGACGAAGCGGCGCTCGTGGGCGAATCAACGATTCTACCGCCCCCTCTGCAGGATTGCATGTGGTGGATTGTCAGGCCGTTTCTGCTATCCTGAAGGTGAAATGGTCACACTCGATTTATTTGATCGCTATCTGGAACCGGTTGCCGCGGCGCTAACCCCGCAGTCGGCCCGCGCCCTCGTCGAGGCAAAGCCTGACGAAGCGGCGACGGCTCGAGTCGCCGAGCTTGGACTCAAGTCCAACGCCGGAACGCTGACCGACGAAGAGCGCGATGAATATCGCTTGCTCATCGACGCCGGAGACCTCATCGCCATCTTGAAGGCCAAGGCGCGTCGGTTGATTGCAGATCATCCGGCGAGTTAGCGATGCCAACATCGCTGCGGGAAATCGTCCGGACTCGCGCTGCCGGACGTTGCGAGTACTGCCGCCTACCGGACACGGCAGACGAATGGCCTTTTCACGTCGACCACGTAGTTCCGCTGCAACACGGCGGCAACGACGATTTAGAAAACCTCTGCTGGGCCTGCAGCCGCTGCAACCTTCTTAAGGGTCCGAACCTCAGCAGCATGGAGTCGGGCGCGTTGGCGCCGATTCCGCTCTTTCAGCCGCGCACAAACCATTGGCACGACCATTTTCGCGCTGAAGGCGATCGCATCGTTGGTCTGACAACGACAGGACGCGTCACCGTGCGCCTCCTCGCGATGAATACGTCGAGTCGCATCGAGCTACGACGGCGACTCATCGAAAATGGCGAATTGTGATCGCGGCCGACGTTATGGGCGTCGCCGACGCCCCGTGCGCATCAATCCCGCAAGAGCCAACCCGCCCAGCCCGAGCGAACTCGGCTCCGGCACCGCCTGGAAGAAATTGTCCGCCACGTACTGCGCCACGGCACGGCCCATCGCCTGGCCGTCTTCCTGGTCCATCCGCCAGTGAACGCCCAGGTAAACGCGGCTCATGCTATTCTCGCCCTCGGGCGAATTCTCCAGCCCGGGACCAAGCGGACCATCCTGCGTGAAGCGAACGTAGTTGCGCGCCGGGCCGCTGCCGGGCTCCGTCGAGTAGAGAGTGTACATGGCGTCGGCCAGATCGCTGCCGTGGGCAGCGTCGGCCGTCGCAAAATCGTTCGTGCCGTAGAACAACTCGACCGTCTTGAAGATCGCCCCGCCCATCGTGGCGTGACCCGACACGTACGCCGGAAATGGCGGGGTGAAGTCATCGGCGCCATCGAGCGGAAGTCCACCGGGCGCGCCCAGGTAATCCCAATTCGCGTCGCCGGCCGTATTTGGATTGCCGTCGAAGTCACCCATCCGGATGCCGTTGATCGGACGCCACAAGTCCACTTCGTACTTTTGGTCCCAGGCCGCGATGACCGCATCGCACAACGTGATCGAAGCTTGGGCGAACATCCGCGCATTTTCTTCCGGCGTATTCCCGATCGCGTCGCCGATCGAGACCAAATTCTCGATGAACAGCACTGGCGGCGCCCCCGTGCCCGGTCGGTCGTACGCCCAGAACAATCCCGTCTCTGTCTGAGTCTGCGAACGGCTCGACCCGGTTCGACTGCCGAAAGCCTTCACCTCGTTGTAAGCGTCCGTGTATCGCTGCGTGTTCAACTGAGCGATCGTGAACGGCGTCGTCGCATCAAACGCATCGGGGTCGGGAATGGCCCACGGTTCGACCGAGCCCCAGTCCGAGCCCCACCCCTTCTGCGTGAGCGGCGGTAGCTTCATGTCCGACTCCCAGTGACCGATTCCTCCCGGCGCCGAGTACGCATCGGGCAGATCCCAGCCGTCGGCCTGGTGCGAGTCCATGTACTGCTGGGCGATGGATTCGCCCAGCGCGACCCCGGCCGTCTTACCTGGCCCGTCGGCAATCAACGCGAGGCGGTCGTCCCGGTCGTCGAGCAGGTCGGCCGCGACCTCCGGATACATGCTGTTGAGCACCTTCCACGCAGCCGCCGACACGGCCGCATCCCGCGAAGCGCCCGCCGGCGCAGTCGTGTTCACCAAAAACGGCTTATGCGTGCGGTCGAACGCCTGGAACACGTCGTAAATCGACCCGTTCATCATCGCCATCGCCCGCGTGGGCACGCCCGGGTTGTGCTTGGTCACCACCGTCTCGGCAGTGACGCACAGCGTGTCGTTCCACTGCTGCACGATGTCCATTTGGCCCCACGCCGTCGAACTCGCCAACAGCGCCATCGCCAACGTCCCGCAACGCAGCGCAATCTTGCGACCCATCGTTGTATCCCTCAAGAAGTGTCTGAAACAAAGGACCTGCGCCCGGCAGAACGGCAGCGAGTGACTCTCCAACGCTCTCGCAACTCAGAACCTTGCGAGGCCGCCATCCCGGGCGAGTCGAAGAAGACGCCACGCCTAGAAAGCGTGACGAAGTGCGGCTGAGAGTGCCGGGTTTAGGAGATTAGCATTCACCAAACGAACCGGTATCGTGCAGAATCCCCGCAGACGGCCCACAGGCAGTCCGCGAGCGAACCCATGCATGGTGGGCCGGCGTTACCAGCGTGTCAAGCAATTTCGGCGGAAAAGGCTTTTACGAGGGCCCGCAGCTAGCGCGCTCGCCAGACGGCCCCCGCTTGGCAGGGACGTCACTCCCCCTCGGGATCGCCGATCGCCCGCAGATACTCCGCCAGCTGCGCTTGCAAATCGAGCAGCTCTTGCCAGTTGGCCAGCGGCAGCGTCGCCTTGCCCGTTTGCTCGTCAATGGCCGCCGCCACCACGAGCTGCCGGGCGCGCAGGTGCAGGTACTCCAAGATCTCGGAAACCTGCGCCGCCTGCCCCGGGCTCAGCTGCGCCGGCAGGTCCGGCGGCAGCGGCATGTGCAGCGTGCTCTGCAGATCCTCAGAAGCCCCCAGCCGCAACTCGAAGCTGATCGACTTTGAATCGACGCGCTGGGCCAACTGGTCCGCGATCAACTCGCTGGTGTCGGAGATCCCATCGCCGCGCAACTCCTCGAGCCGTCCCGCGATCTGGTCCCGCGTGCCGAACAGCAGCACGCTCCGGCCGAGCGAAATCACGTCGCCAAACCGCAGGATGCGAAGCTGCGTATCCTCGCCGTTCACGCGCGTGCCGTTG
>JANOIK010000451.1:0-3353 GCA_031407585.1 Planctomycetota bacterium
ATCGGCACGGCCTTCTCGATCGAGTCGATCGTCTTCAGCAGATGGTCGCGATCGGCTCGCGTCAGGCCATAGCCGCCGTCTTGCACCTCTTCGGCCGACGGCTTGATGGTGCGAATGATGATGTTGCGAGCCCCGAGGCCCGCGATCTGCTCCTCGGCCGCGCGGCCGATGCCCTCGCCGATCGACAGCAACCAGATGACGCCCGCCACGCCAATGAAGATGCCAAGCACCGTGAGCGCAGACCGCAGCGGATGCAGAAGCAGACTCCTGACGCTCAGCTTCAGCGTTCGCCACCAGCGGGTCATGCGCTAAGCCTCTGGTCGTACTGGATCTCGCCGTCGCGGAGCATGATCGTGCGCTTCGTGTGCGCGGCCACGTCGTTTTCGTGCGTGACCAGGATGATCGTGCGGCCTTCCTGATTGAGCCGTTCGAGCAGTTGGAGGATCTCCTCGGTGGTCGCCGAGTCGAGATTGCCCGTCGGTTCGTCGGCGAGCATGAACCGCGGATCGTTGACCAGGCTGCGGGCAATCGCCACGCGCTGCTGCTGCCCGCCGGAAAGCTGCGACGGGCGATGGTCGAGTCGGTCGCCCAGGCTGACCAGCTTCGCGAGGTCGACGCATCGCCGCCGCGTGGTCGCGTCAACCTGCCCCGCGTAGTACAGCGGCACCTCGATGTTCTCGACCACCGTGAGCGCGGGGAGCAGATTGTACGACTGAAACACGAAGCCGATGCGCGAGGCTCGCGTCACGGAGAGTTGGTCGTCGCTCATGCGAGCGACGTCCTCCCCGCCGAGCAGGTAGCTGCCCGCGGTGGGGCGATCGAGGCAGCCAAGCAGGTTGAGCAGCGTGCTCTTACCGGAGCCCGAGGGACCCATGATCGAAATGTAGTCGCCCTCGGGCACGTCGAATGACACGCCGCGGAGCGCGTGCACGGTTTCGCCGGACAGGACATAGTCCTTACGCAGGTCGCGAATCGCGGCGGCAAGTAGGGGGGCGGTCGTTGCGTTCACGGCGCTTGGGGAGTGAACCGCCAAGGACGCCAAGGCCGGAGGGAAAGAGCTAGTCACCACGACGGCACGACGAACACGACGAAAAACCGATGACAGGACGCTCGCTTCAATTCTTTTCCGATCGTCGTGCCGTTGTGTCGTCGTGGTATATGACTTGAAAGAATTTTTACCTTGGCGTACATGGCGTACTTGGCGGTTTATTCCCCGCCGGCAGTCGCCGTGGTGGTTGTCGTCGTCGATGTCGCATCAGCCGCCTTGGCAGTCGGTTTCTTCGGAGCAACGGCGACGCGTGCGACCGGCGGGCGACGCGGCCCGCCCTGCGTCGTGGCGCGACCGCGATCGGCCGGCAGCGGCGGCAGCTTCACTTGGTCCAGGAACAGCCGCGGCGTCATCGCCACTTGGTCCCCTTCTTTCAGGCCCTCTTCGATGACGAAGAACTCGTCGTTGTTCGGCCCGCACTTGATCTTGCGCGCCTCGAACTTGCCCGCGTTGAACACGAACGCGTAGTAGTCGCGCCCGTGGACATACACCGCCTGTACCGGCGCCTGCATTGCATCCTTCACGAACGCGCACTGAATAGTGACTGACGCGGTCATGCCCGATCGCAGGAAGTCGGCCGCCTCGTCGATGCTCACCTGCGCCTTGTATTCCTTGACGTTCGCCTTGCGCCACCCGCTGGGCTCGGCGTACTTATTCACGCCTTCGACCGATCCATTGAGGACGACGTCGCCCATGCCCACGGGCGCGATCTTCGCCTCCATTCCCGGAAGCACGTACTGGATGAGCGATTCGTTGACATTGAGCACCACCCGCATCGAGTTCGGATCGGGCAACCGGACGATGGCCTGCCGCTCGCGAATCACGGCGCCGGCCTTCACGACAAAGTTGTCGCCGCCGAAATCCTGCCGGTCGTGCGCGTACGTCACCACGCCCGCCTTGGGCGACGTGATGACGCAGTGGGCGATCTGCTGGTCGATCTCGGCGAGCTTCTCCACTGCGATCTCGTAGCTCTTCTTGTCGGACTCCCACTTCGCCTTCGAGATGACGATGTCGCTCTCGAACTGCTTGAGCATCTTCGCCTTGGTGTAATCGTCGAGCACCTTGAGCTTGGTCTTCGCCGCAGCCAGCTCCTTCGTCGATTTCTCCACGGCAAAGCCGTCGGCCTCGAGCTGCAACTGGTTGATGTATCCCTTGGACGCCAGCCGCTTGCTGTACGCGAAGTACTCCTTGGCGCGGTTGAGATTCTCCTCGGCGACGAACACCTCGCCCTCGATCGTCTGTCGCTCTTGCACGTACGTGCCGTCGAGGTACTCCTCCTGGGCGATCACGGCGGTCTCGTAGACGTTCCGCGACTCCACAACGAGCGCCTCGGCCGTGTTCACGGCGATTTGCTGCGTGTTGCGCTCTTCGGTGAACAGCGAGGCGTCGAGCTCGACGAGAAAATCGCCTTGCGCGACCTCCGTCCCCTCGGGCACGATCTTGAGAATCGACACGCCGGCCGTGTTCTTGGCCTTCACTTCGGAGACGACTTCGGTCATGCCGGCCGATTCGATCTCGCCGCGCTCGGTGACGTTGAGGGCGAAGTCGGCGCGCTTGATCGTGTGGAGCAGGATCCGCGCGCCGGGCTTGTCGTCGCCGCCGCGGCGGAACCACCACCAGCCCAGCAGCGCCGCCACGACGCCGGCGGCCAGCAGGACCACCATGACGTACCCGGCACGCTGGCTTTGGGCGCCGCGGAGCGCTGGGCGATCTGAATGAGTACGGTTCATAGCAATGGAACCCCGCTGCGGCGGGCGTGTTCTGAAGGCGTCGATCGCTCTGCGTGAAGTGCCAGCATTATACGGCTCGGGCCCGGTCCGGTCCTACGCGAAGCTCGACTACGGAACGCCGCTAACCGGCGGCAGCGAAACTGGCGATTCGTAGGCGACAGGCGTGACGCGAGCCGCGGATTCGGACAGTCGTGGCGCCGTCGGCATGCTGACCCGCGGCGGCGGAATTGGTAGTTCCTCGAGCTCGCCCGGCAGGATCGAGCCCGGCTGTTCCAGCGGCTCGATCGATTCGCCCTCAAGCTCCTGCAACGCCGGGGCCGCTTCGAACACCTGGCCCACGCCAGGGTACAAGTCGGTGGCGTTGCACAGGCACGCGCGAATCTGTTCTGCCCCGGCAATGTAGGACGCGAACGGAACGCCCGTCTCGCGCCGCAGGCCGTTGGAATCCAGCTCCATGACGCCGAGGTCGAATTCGAGCCCCATGCGTTGGACTTCGTAGTTGACCCACACGCTCAAGAAGTCGTTCTGCACATTCAGCAGGTCGGACAGCGACTGCACAAGGTCGCGCGCCGTCG
>JANOIK010000523.1:0-1978 GCA_031407585.1 Planctomycetota bacterium
GGCGACGGCGACGTGGACGCCGATGATTTGGCGCTTTGGCGGACTGGATACGGTACAGCCACCGGCGCCATGAAGAGCGACGGCGACGCGGACGGCGACGGCGACACCGATGGGAACGACTACCTCGCCTGGCAGCGGCAGTTGGGCGGCTCGATTCCGGCGACGCCGGCTGCGGTGAGCATCCCCGAACCCGCCAGCTTGACGCTTGGCATGGGCCTGATGGGGCTGCTGGCGTCGCGTTTCCGCCGGGAACGGCGAATTTCCTGAGCGATTTTTGGAGCAAGAAGCGGCGCGGCCGGGCGACTAGGTGAGTGTGCTTTGGTAGGCTCACCGGGTCGCTCAGGCATGCCCAGTCGGCCGTTGCGGGCATTCGTCCGTCGCGTCGACTGTGGCCAACCGCCCCTTTTGCTCATTTTTCGCGTCAGGAGTTTTGCGATGAACGTTCGACGGATGTTTCTTGCCGCCGCGGTGTTCGCGGCGTCCGCCCTACCCTCGTTCGGCGTGCAGGCCGCTGATCTCGACATCAAGCGGTTCGTCCCCAGCGACGCGCACACCATCGTCTATTGCAAGCCGAACCCCGAACGGGCGTATCAGGCCGAGTACGTGGCCGATGCGTGGAAGACCTTCCGCGACGAGCGCATTTGCGAGAAGGTCTACGACATCATCGTCAAGAAGGTGCCGGCCGAGGAGCTCGAGAAGTTCAAGAACGGCTGGGCCGAGATTCAGACCGCGCTCGAGCCGATCAATCTGGCCGCGCTGGACAAGGCTGAAGAATTCGCGATGTGTAACGTCATGGTCGGTCCGTTCGGCCATACCGTGCTGGCGGTGCGACTGACTGACGAAGCCGCCGAGAATTATCGCCAGGGCGTGGGAAATCTTTTCGCCGTGTTCCAGAAGTGGTCCGAGGACAAAGTTACCACGGCCACCGTCGACTCGAACGGGGCCAAGATCACCAAGCTGCAATTTCCCGAAGAGAAAATTCCCTACAAGCCGGCCGTGGCGAGCATCGGCAATCTGTTCTTCGTCAGCACCAGTGACGTGCTGCTCGATCAGTGCCTGGCCCAACTGCAGAACGAGTCGGCCGTATCGAAGTTCGACGACCCGCGGCTCAAGGAAGCGCTCGCGTCGCTGCCGGCGGCCGAGGACGCGCTGACCTTCTTCGACGCCGACCAACTGTTCAAGAGCATGGGCGGCCTCGGCGATTTCATTCGCGAGCAGGCTGCCGCCGAAGATAACGCCGAGAAGAAGGAGCAGGTCGAGCGGGTGATCGGAATTCTTGAGCGCGCCATTAAGGAGTTCAACATTCTCGAGTACGAGGTGGTCGTCGAGTACACCGAAAAAGGGCAGAACCGCGTCGCGGCGCTCGGCAAGGTGTCCGAGGGCGTCAAGCAAACGCTTCTGGGTCGTGCCATTACGGGCGGCGTGCCGTTCGAGGATTGGCAGAGCTGGGTGCCGGCCGAGGCGACCGCCTACTCGATGAGCACGGGCGTCAACCTACACGAGCTCTACGCCGGCGTTCTGAGCTTCGTCCGCGAGGAAGTTCCCGAGTCGCACGAAGCGCTTGATGAATGGGCGGCCATGCAGGAAAAGGTCGGCGTCAACGTCGACACGGACATCCTGCAGGCGTTCACCGGCGAGCACGTGTCGGTTACCTTCGCCGATCGACAGTGGGTCGCGGCGTTCAAGTGCAGCGATCCGGACAAGATCAAGGCACTGCTCGATCGGGCCATCGAGGGGCTCAAGCAGATTCCAGCCGTGCAGCAACAGCAGCTCGATCTGGTTGATTCCGACGATGAAGCCCTCGAAGGGTTCCAGGAGATCCGCGCCGCGGCTCTCTCGATGACCCCGGCAAAGCCGATCATCGGGTTCCGCGATGGCTGGATGATCATCGCCTCATCGCCGAAGGCCGCGAAGACGCTGCTGGCCGTGCGTGCGGGCGATGAGAAGTCGATCAAGGGCGCCGAGAGCCTGGAGAAGT
>JANOIK010000546.1:0-16128 GCA_031407585.1 Planctomycetota bacterium
AATGCGGCTGGAGCTGGCCAGCGGATCGACCGCGGGGTAAATGCCCTTCTCCGAAATCGAGCGCTCCAGATACAGGAAGGCGTCGAGCTGCCCGAACGCCGTGGCCGGCGCGGGGTCGGTCGGATCGTCGGCCGGCACGTACACGGCCTGCACCGAAGTGATGGCCCCGTTCGACGTCGACGCGATACGTTCCTGCAAGGCGCCCATCTCGCTGGCGAGCGTCGGCTGGTAACCCACCGCGGACGGCATGCGGCCGAGCAACGCGGACACTTCCGAACCCGCTTGCGAGAAGCGGAAAATGTTGTCAACGAACAGCAGCGTGTCGGCGCCTGTCTTGTCGCGGAAATACACGGCCATGGTTAGCGCGGTGAGGGCAACGCGGAGCCGGGCGCCCGGCGGCTCGTTCATCTGGCCGAACACCATGCACGTCTGGTCGATCACGTGTCGGCCCGTGTTGCCGATCTTGGCTTCCTGCATTTCGAGCCACAGGTCCGTGCCCTCGCGGGTGCGCTCGCCGACGCCGGCGAACACCGAGTAACCGCCGTGGGCCGACGCGATGCGGGCGATCAGCTCGGTGAGAATGACCGTCTTGCCCAGACCGGCGCCGCCGAACAGCCCGGCCTTGCCGCCGCGGACGAACGGCGTGAGCAGGTCGATGACCTTGATGCCCGTTTCGAAAAGTTCGGTCTTCGTCGAGAGGTCAGAAAGCAGCGGCGGGTCGCGGTGGATGGGCCAGCGCTCCGCGGCGTTCACCGGGCCACGGCCGTCGACCGCGTCGCCCGTGACGTTGAACACGCGGCCGAGCGTCGCCTCGCCGACGGGGACCGTCACGGGGCCGCCCGTGTCGACGCAATCTTGCCCGCGAATGAGTCCGTCGGTGCTGCCCAGCGCGACGCACCGCACGCGGCCGCCGCCAAGCTGCTGCTGCACCTCGCCGGTGAGGTTGATCTTCACGCCCTTGTGTTCGCTCTCGACCTTCACGGCGTTGTAGATCGCCGGAAGCGCGTCCTCGGCAAACTCAACGTCGAACGTCGAGCCGATGACCTGAGTGATGTGGCCGACATTCTTGCCGGCAGCGGGTTTGGTAGCAGTTGCGGTGGCCATGTTTGGATTCAAGCCGTCTTAGAGTGGATAGTTCGTTGATCGTTCAATTTATGATTTAGGATTTCTGATTTATGATGAGATGATCCGCATTCTCCAATCAGAAATCATAAATCCAAAATCATAAATACCTAAGCCAAAGCCTCAACGCCGCCGATGAGATCCATCAGCTCGCTGGTGATGCGGCCCTGGCGGGCGCGGTTGTATTGCATGGACAGGTGCTTGATCAGCTCGCCGGCGTTCTCGGTCGCGCTCTTCATCGCGACCATGCGGGCAATCTGCTCGCTCACCGCGGAGTCGAGAAACGCCTTGAACAGCCGCACCTTGAAGCTGGTCGGCACGACTTCTTCCAGGATGCTCTCGGGCGACGGCAGGAATTCGTACTGCGTTTGCGAACCGCCGTCGGTCTTCGCGTCGGCGTCCGCGCCGAGCGAGCCCAGCGGAAGCAGCGTTTCAACGGCGACTTCCTGCCGTGCGATGCTGATGAAGCGCATGTAAACGACGTCGAGCCGATCGAGCTGACCGCTCGTGTATTCATCGAGATAACGGCTGGCGATGACGTCGACCTCGTCGAACGCGGGCTTGTCCTCGAAGTGCGAGAACGCGACGTTGGCCGGGAAGCCGCGGAATTTGAACGCCCCGATGCCGCGCTTGCCCGCGACCTCCAACCGGCACTCAGGCACTTCGGCCTTAAGTTCCCGCCACCGCGCGAGGCCAGCACGAACCAGATTGCCGTTGAACCCGCCGCACAGGCCGCGATTGGCGGTGAGCACCAGCAGCGTGGCCTTCTCGACCTTCTCGCGCTTCTCGAGCAGCGGATGGCTAACCGAGAGCCCCGTCTGTGTGAGATCGCTCACCAACTGCGTGATGCGCTTCGTGTAAGACGTGGCGGCGCTCGCGCGATCCATCGCCTTTTTGAACCGCGCAGTCGCGATCAGCTCCATCGTCCGCGTAATTTTGCGGATGTTCTTGATGGACTTGCGGCGTTTATCTAAGGCGCGGGGATTTGCCATCGAGCGAGCGGAATGGGTTCAGGGTTCAGGGTTCAGGACTAAACGCGGGCGAGTTCTTCTTCTTCGGTCAGCGCGAACTTGTGTTGCGTGTTAAATTCCTTGATCGCGGTCTCAATCATCGCGGCGATCTCGTCGGTGAGGTCCTTCTTGTCGTCCAGCGCCTTGCGCAGCTCGGGCTTTTGGTCCCTCACGAAGGTGAGGAACTTTTTCTCCCACTCCTGCACGCGATTCACCGGCACGCGGTCGAGGTGGCCGCGGGTGCCAGCGAAAATCACCAGCACTTCGTCCATCACGTCCAGCGGCTTGTACACACCCTGCTTCAGCAGCTCAACCAGCCGGTAGCCGCGGTCGAGCCGGGCCTGCGTGGCGGGGTCGAGCTCGGTGCCGAGCTGAGCGAATGCTTCGAGCTCGCGGAACGCGGCGAGGTTGAGCCGCAAACCGCCGGCGACCTTCTTCATCGCCTTGATCTGAGCGGCGCCGCCTACGCGAGATACCGAGATGCCCACGTTCATCGCCGGCTTGATGCCCGCGAAAAACAGGTCTGGCTGCAGGTAAATCTGGCCGTCGGTGATCGAAATCACGTTCGTCGGAATGTACGCCGACACTTCGCCTTCGAGCGTCTCGATAATCGGCAGCGACGTGAGCGACCCGGCGCCCAGCGCATCGCTCAGCTTGGCCGAACGCTCCAAGAGCCGACTGTGACAGTAAAACACGTCGCCGGGATACGCCTCGCGACCCGGCGGGCGCCGCATGAGCAGTGAGAGCTGCCGGTAAGCGACGGCCTGCTTGCTCAAGTCGTCGTAGACGATGAGTGCGTGACCGCCGTTGAACATGTAGTGTTCGGCCATCGCGGTGCCCGCGTAGGCGGCCACGTACTGCAATGGCGCCGGAGCGCTGGCGCCGGCGACGATCACCGTCGTGTAGTCCATGGCGCCCGTCTCGCGAAGCTTCTCGACGACGCCCGCGATCGTGGATTCCTTCTGGCCGATGGCGACGTAAAAGCACTTCACGCCGCTGTCGCGCTGGTTGATGATCGCGTCGAGCGCGACGGCCGTCTTGCCCGTCTTGCGGTCGCCGATGATCAGCTCGCGCTGGCCGCGGCCGATCGGCGTCATCGCGTCGATGGCCTTGATGCCGGTTTGCAGCGGCTCGTGCACGGGCTTCCGCTCGGCCACGCCGGTGGCGATCAGTTCGACCGGCCGGCGATGATGCGTCACGATCGGGCCCTTGCCGTCCATCGGGTTGCCCAGCGGGTCGACCACGCGGCCGAGCAGCTCGTCGCCCACGGGCACGCTGAGCAGCGTGCCGGTCGAGCGGACCTCGTCGCCTTCGTTGATCGACAGGTAATCGCCGAGGATGATGATGCCGACCGAGTTCTCTTCCAGGTTGAACGCCAGCCCGATGGGGCCGCTGGAGAACTCGACCATCTCGCCGGCCATGACGCCGCTAAGGCCGTAGACCTGAGCAATGCCGTCGCCCACTTCGAGCACGCGGCCGACGTCCCGCACGTCGATCGCCGAGGCGTAGTGCTCGATCTCTTTTTGGATGACTGAGGCGATTTCGTCGCTATTGAATTTCATGGCAACTGTTTTGATTGCTGCTGTAGGAGCCTCTCGCAAAGGCGCGAAGGCGCAAAGGAAGAACGCAAAGATCGGAAAGAGTCGGAAAGAAGAACTTGGAACACCAATAAACGCTAATCGTCACTAATCCCAATTAGCGAAGATCAGTGCTTATTAGTGTTCCCTCTCCCCTCCCCTTTTCTTGCTTTGCGTTCCCCCTTTGCGCCTTCGCGCCTTTGCGTGAGATCTTCCGGGACTATGTTTCACTGCTAAAGAACTGTTGCGGTTTGGTCTGAATCGCTTCGGTCGCGCGGGCGATCATGCCTTTACGCATCGACTCGAGCCGCGAGCGGACCGAGCCGTCGAACACGCGGTCGCCGACGCGGATCACGAATCCCGCGATTAGGTCCGGGTTCACGCTGGCCGAGACGATCGGGTCGGCGTTCAGCACTTTGGTGAGCGTCGCGAGAATCTCTTGTTCCAGCTCGGGCGTGAGCGGGTTGGCTGTTTCGATCTGCACCGGCTGCCGGCCCGAGCGCGTCTCCCACAGCTTCCGCATCGCGGCGATGACATCGCGGATCATCCCCAGCCGGCCGTGCTTGGCCAGCACCTTCAGGATGTTCAGCGTCGTCGTCGCCAGCTGGCCGCTGAACAGCCGATCGAGCATCGCCAGCTTTTCCTCTTTCGAGATCAGCCGCGACGCGAACAGCTCCCGCACCCGCAGCTCGCGATCGAGCACCTCGTCGCGCAGCTGCTCGAGCTCCGCCATGAGCGCATCCTGCTGGGCCGCGCCGCCCACGGCGGCCAGGCCCGCCTTGGCGTAGACCGTCGCCAACTGCTCGGCGCTCACGTCGAACACCGTGTCGTGCTTGCGCGGCGTGTGGTTGAACTCGCTCATCAGTACCTGTTACGAAACCTGCTACGAACGTTCCTGTCACTCGACCGTGCCACGGATCAATTCCGACTCGGCGTCGATGCGGCGAGCTTCGTCAGCGCCTCGCGAACCAACTCCTGCGCCTTCCCGGGGTTGATCGTCTCGCGAATCACCTTCCCGGCGAGTTCGACCGCGAGGTTCGCGCTCGTCTCGGCCAGGTGCTTCGTCGCGCTGTCGAGCGCCTGATCGATGTCGCGCTTCGACCGCTCGACCTCGGCCTTCGCCGCGGCCCGGGCCTCGGCGACGATTTCGGTCTTGGTCGCCTCGGCGTCCCGACGAGCTTCCTCGAGCAACGCCCGCACCTCGGCCGCCGCGCCGGCCAGCTTCGCCTCATGCTCGGCCAACAGCCGCTTGGCTTCCTCGTGCTTCGCAGCCGCGTCGGCGATCGCGCCCTCGATGCGCTTCTCGCGCTCCTCGAGCGCCGTGCTGATCTTCGGCCACGCCAAGGCGCCCAGAAGTGCGAACAGGCACACGAACACCGCGAACGTGAAAATGGCGAGATCGGTTCGCACCTCGGTCATGCTTTCCAACGACGACGTGGCATTGCCGTGGCTGAGCTCGTGGTGCGCGCCTTCAGCGTGCTCCTCGGCGCCCTCGGCCTCAGCCGAGCTTTCAGCCTCCGCCTTGGAGGTCGTAGACTCCTCCTGCGCGACGACGCCGCGCGAAGTCAAAGCGACTCCGAGTAGCAGGACCAGCCAACAGCTGAACTTCGTCATCGTAGAACTCACGCGAGGAAACGATCCAGATTCACCAAAAGCGCATCACGCCGCAGCGGTCGGCAACGCCCGCCCACGCCAGCAAGCCGAACCTGACTAATTCCGACGATTAACCCGCCGTCGCGAACGGATTTTGCAGGTAACAAACGATCAAAGCGAAGAACGTGAAGCCTTCAATGAGCGCCGCCGCGATGATCATCGAAATCTGGATCGTACCGGCCACCTCGGGCTGACGAGCCATGCTCTCGACGGCCGCCGCCGCCAGCTTGCCGATGCCGTACGCCGCGCCGATGGTCACCAGACCAGCGCCGAACGCACCCGAGAAGCTAATGGCCGAGCCATCGGCCGCGCTAAACCCAGCGCCGCCTGCTCCGCCTTGCGCGCCTTCTTGGGCGAAGGCCGGGGTGGCCATCACCATCGCCGCGAACAACGCCAATCCCAAAATTTTTGCTGCCTTGATCACGAAATCCGGCTCCTTATCTACGCGAAAAAATCTGAACTTGTTCCAGCCGCGTTGTCCCGCTTAGTGGTGATGCACCGCCGCGCCGATGAACAATGCGGACAAAAATGTAAACACGTAAGCCTGCAGGAAGGCTACGAACAACTCCAAGCAACTGAGCAGCGTCGACCCGATGACCGACGCGGCAGCAACATAGTAGAAACTACTGCTTGCCGCCGCCGTGATCGCCAGCCCCATGATCGCCAGCAGCACCATATGCCCAGCGAGCATGTTTGCCAGCAACCGGAAGCCAAGCACCGCGTGCTTGATGAACAGCCCCAACACCTCGATGACGAACAACATGGGCACGATCGGCAGTGCAAGATACCAAGGCAGGCCCATGTGCGGGACTTGATTCTTCCAGAAGCCGAGGATGCCGAAGCGCTTCGAGCCGGAGATGACCACGGTGGCGAACGTCACGCACGCCAGCGCGAGCGTGACGCTAAAGCTGGCCGTGGGCGAGCCGAGCCAGGGCAACATGCCCATGAGATTGCAGCCCAGCACGAACATGAAGATCGTCCACAACAGCGGCACGAAGCGGTCGGCATCGTGCCCGCCGATCGCCGGCTTGGCAATGCCGTCGCGGATGAACAGCAGGAATGTCTCGAACAGGTTCCACAGCCGACCCCTCGGCACACGACCGCCCTTAAGCGCCTTGGCCAGCCGCGTGAACGCGAGCACCAGGACCGCCGCGACCACGACCTCGAGAATCATGAACTTCGAGATCGCGAAGCCGCTTTCGGCCTGGTAGTTGTTGCGGAGCTTCCCGAACGGCTGCGGGATGATGATCTTTCCCTGCAGCTCGTGGTTGTATGCGTTGATTTTCGCCGCCGGCCATTCGCCGACATGCTTGATATAGCCGTCGACGTCCTCGGCAGCGGCCTTATGGGCGGTCCACTTGTCGCTAAGCGTGGAGGCCTTCTCCAATCGCGCCTTATGATCCGCGTCAGTCTCGCCCTTCTGCGTCTTAGCAAACTTGCCCAGGGCCAGTTGCTGCTGGAACCACGCCTGGCTGGGCGCCTCTTCCAGGAACCGGTCAAACGGCTTGGCGAAGTTCACGCTCTCGTGACCCCAGTGCTCGTACTGTTCGAGCAGGGCTTCCTTCGCCGGCACATTCTGGAATGCCGCGTCTCCCGCAAGGGCGTTGACCTGCCGGTGGGCTTCCCACAACTGATAGTCCGCATCGAGACGCACGTAGTGCTCGGGAAAGTCGGCGATCGACTTTCGATCCGAAGGCCACAGGAAGCGCGG
Organism: Planctomycetota bacterium; assembly: GCA_031407585.1. Lineage (GTDB taxonomy): Bacteria > Planctomycetota > Planctomycetia > Pirellulales > Lacipirellulaceae > Lacipirellula. The sequence continues at coordinate 7,074 of JANOIK010000546.1, forward strand.
CACTTCAAAGTAGTACGCGTCTTTGATGTGGAGGATTGAGGATGCCATCGAGCGTTAACCGTCTTTATCTTTATCAGCCGCAGGGCGCTAGCCCCCGGTTTCGGTGATTTAGAGTTTTTGCTGCAGTGTGCTGCCGGAGACCGCGTTACCGGCAGCCGGCGCGTCGGGCGCCACGAGCCGCACGGTCATGATCGTCTCGACCACCAAACCGAACAGGTAGCCCACCACGATAAAGCCAACCACGCCGCTCGCGACCAAGGGATGCTGCGAGCGGGTGAAGTACACGACCGCCAACATCGGCAGCGCCATCCGAGAACCCATCGCCAGCAGAGCGCCGTTGATTCGATGCGGGGAATTCCGCGTCGCAAAGACGGTGGCCAGCGCCAAGCTGCCGGCGACCCAGTTCAGCGCAGCCGCGACGGCGCTCGCCTCGTAGGCGCCAGCGCCAATTCGTCGGGCCGCGACCGCCCCGGCCAGCGCACTGACGCACGCCAGAGCCGCGCCCAAGATCACGATGTATTTGACCGCTTTAGCCACGGTAAAAATCACTGCTGCGAGTCGCCCGGCCTGGAGCGCTCGTGCGTTGCCTCCTGCTTCGCACTTTTTTCGTTTCGAGTTCCGTCGCCGCTCGTTCCGTCGCGATACTTGCGATGAGCGGCGTCAGCCTGTCGCGTGACCGCGATCAGGTAGGCCATGCCTCCGACCAATCCCAACACAAACCCCGCGATCCCGAGGAACCGCGTTTGCCATCGGGCGTCGAGCCACTGCCCGCCCAGCCCCGGCAGAACCATCATCAGCGACACGGCGAACACGCGTGCCACCCACTGCATGGCCACCGCCATGGGAGGCTCGCGTTGGTCTGGCATCGTGTCCCCCGAGCATCAGCTGCCGCGAGGGCCCAACTACCCGGGATCCTGCGGCGACCGGCCAACCTGTCGGTTTCGACAGAACTACCGTCAGCCAAAGGCTTTACCACCCCGTAGGCGTCGTGCCGAGTGCTCACATCCCAGGGAGAAATCAGCGCAACGCCCTATGCGGGAACAATTTATTGCCGTGCGTCAGCGGTGTCAACCAGCCGCCGGGGGAATTTGTGCTTTTTTTCACAATGTCGGCGAGTGCAGCCGTAAGGCACTGCTACGCCTAGTTTTACGAAATCTCACAATGGCGAATCTCTTCGCGCCAAAGGCGTTCGCGAACAATCGCATTTTTTGAAGTCGAAACGTGCCGTTCGCGCGGCTGTCAGGAAACGTTGCAACATCATGGCGTGAACTAACTTGCGTCGCGCTTCACGGGCAAAATGCTTGCCAAAATCTGGAGTTACTGGTAATATGAACCCTAAGGATGGCAGCGGTGGCGCACATTTTGCTAGCACGCGGCGGGATGCCGCGACGATGGGCGCCTCGCGGGCAAAATCGCATGAACGGCACTCGCCCCAACGGGCAAGTGCTCTCCGGGTGGATTTTGCAGGGCGGACGGTCGCTAAGAGCGATCGTTCATGGACGCAAATCACCAACAAGTAGTCTTTCCACGGACACTTGCGACCGATGACGTCGACCACCTTGCGATCGTGCACCGCCAAAGATCTTGCCCAAATGGCCCGCGAGCGCGGCGTCGCCGGCTGGCATTCGATGCGGAAGGAAGATCTCATCCGCGCGCTCGTGCGATCGGCCCAGCGCCGCACCGCCTCGACCGTCGCTCGTAACGGCAGCGCCAACGGCCACGCGAACAAGCACCGCGTCGCCGCCCCGTCGCGACCCACGAGCAAGAGCGTCGTGCCCCCGCGCGCGGCGGTCGATCCCCTGGTGCGCCGCAAAATTAGCCAACTTCAAACCAAGCTTGCCGCGATCCGCAATATCGCGTCGCGCACGCCGACGAGCGCCGACGAAACCCGCCAGGATCGCCTCGTGGTCATGGTCCGCGATCCGTACTGGCTGCACGCTTACTGGGAGCTCGCCCAGCGCAGCATCGACCGTGCCCAGGCCGCGATGGGCCAGCGCTGGCATGGCGCCCGGCCGGTCCTCCGCGTCTTCCGCTGTAACGGCGACGCCTCGGCCGCTCACGAACGCGACATCTCGATCCACGGCGGCGTGAGCAACTGGTACGTCGACGTGCTCGAACCGCCCGCCGACTACCGCCTGGAAATTGGTTACCTGGCCGACGACGGCTTCTTCTACTGCCTGGCGCGGAGCAACGAGGTGTCGACGCCGCCGGCGGGAACCAGCGACGCGGTTGACGAAAACTGGACCGCAGTGGGCGAAAACGCCGACCGCATTTTCGCGATGAGCGGCGGCTACTCGCCCCAGGGCGCCAGCCGGGAACTGCAGGAGCTGCTCGAAGAACGCCTGCGCCGCCCCCTCGGTTCGCCGATGAAAACCCGCTACGGCAGCGGCGCCTCGCCGTATCGCAAGGCCGAGTCGTTCCAGTTCGCGGTCGACGCCGAGATCATCATCTACGGCGCCGCCAACCGCGACGCGCACGTCACGCTCCAGGGCGAGCCCGTGCAGCTCCGCAGCGACGGCACATTCGCCGTGCGGCTCAGTCTGCCCGACCGCCGGCAAGTGATTCCGATCGTGGCCAGCTCGTACGACGGCGTCGAGCAACGCACGACCATCCTCGCGGTCGAGCGGAACACCAAGGTCATGGAACCGCTGATGCGCGACGTGACCGACGCCGCGCATTAGTCACCCCGAGGTCCGCCGAGGGGTCTGGCCGCAAGCTCAGGGTGGCACGCCCAAGGTCTTCCGCAGGGCGTGGTCCGGCGAACTACACCACCGCGCACTGATGCTGTGAATTCCGGCTCACCGCGTGCATTCTCGTCGGTGGGCACTGGCCTCTGAGCCGCAACGCGGCGATAGTTCATAGCCAGGGGCGTTAGCCCCTGGTTTGGGGCCGCGTTGATCGGAAGCCCCAACGGGGCGGAAGTGCGTCGCAAGCCTACTGCCGCCCCGTTCGGGGCTTCCGGTCATCACGTGCAAGTTGTTCCAGGCTGGCTATGTACTGCCGGCCCGTTGGGCCTCAATGCAGTCGAGCATGCCATGGACGACACAATCGCAGCCGCCGACCGCCTCGTCGCGGCCATCCGCCCGCTGGGCTCCTGCCTGGTCGCGTATTCCGGCGGCGTCGATAGCGCCGTCGTTGCCAAGGCCGCGCACCTCGCACTCGGCGACGCCGCGATCGCCGTCACCGGCGTCAGCGCCAGCCTCGCCGCGGGCGAGCTCGAAGCGGCCGAGCGCACCGCCGCGGCCATCGGCATCCGGCACGAGACGCTCGCCACCGACGAGCTGTCGCACGCCGACTACCTGCGCAACGCGCCCGATCGCTGCTTCCACTGCAAGACCGAGCTTTACGAACAGCTCCGCCGCGAGGCCGAGCGGCGGGGCGTCGCGGCGATTGTGAACGGTGCCAACGCCGACGATCTCGGCGACTTCCGCCCCGGCATGCAAGCAGCGAGCAACTTCGCCGTGCATTCGCCGCTGGCCGAATGCGGGCTGACCAAGGACGCCGTCCGGGCGGTCGCCCGCCATTGGCAAATCGACGCCTGGGACAAGCCGGCGACGCCGTGCCTCTCGAGCCGCATTGCGTACGGCGTGGGCGTCACGCCCGAGCGGCTCGAGCGAATCGACGCGGCTGAGCAAACGCTGCGAGCGCTCGGCCTTGGCATCGTCCGCGTGCGGCTCCACGAAAACGAACTCGCCCGCCTGGAAGTCCCGCTCGACGCCCTGCCCCGCCTCAGCGACCCAGCCGTCCGCGGGCCGTTGGTCGCGCGGCTGCGTGAGCTGGGATTCCGCTACGTCACGCTTGACCTCGAAGGCTTCCGATCGGGAAGTTTCCAGCAACTCGTGCCGGCGGAAGAACTCACGCGCTTCGCGAACTCATAAACGATACCCTCCGGCTCCCTCCCCTCGGCGGGGATGGGAGCACCAAGCACGGACGACCCGAAGTCGTCCGTGCGCAGGTGGTACCGGTCGCGAAGCGATGGGGAGGGGGGACGAAGCGGGTCGACGCGCGGGCATTCGCAATCCGAGTGCCTACTTCATCACCCCTCCCCCTCAAGGGGAGGGGGACGGACGAATCGAGGTTCTTAAAAGAACCCGCCGCCGGGCATTGGCGGCGGCGTCATGCCGCGCTCTTTCATCCGGTTGACGTACATTTGCATGCCGTTGTCCATCTTGGCCCGTTGTTCAGGCGTGGTCCAGCCAAGCATCTTTTTCTGAAACTCGGCCATTTTCTTGGGGTCCATGTTCCCTCGGCCGCCGCCCATGCCGCCGCCGGGACCGCCGCGAGGCCCGCCGTTCTTCGCCATCTGGTCGATGCGCTTATCCAACTCCCGGTTTCGCTCCTCCGGCGACAGGGCCATGAACTTGTCATATTCCGCGGTGAACCGCGCCATCATCATGGGCATAATGATCGGCATCATTTTCTCAAACATGGCCGCCCGCTGCTCTTCATCCATCCCCTGCATGCGCTCGCGGAATTGCTCGCGAGCCGCCGGGTCGTCGCGCTGCTCCTGCGGCGCCGCGGCGAACTCGCGAATTTGAGTGATCATCGGATCTTCCTGCTCTGTGAGCCAGCCCATCCACCACGCGCCCAAAAGCAGCAGCAGAATCGCGGTCACGCCGCCGCCGATTGTCTTTTTATTCATCGCTTGCTCTCCGAACTGGTTATTCAGACACGATCACCGCATCGACGTGGCCGTCGAGATACGAAAAGTTCATCGCGCCATCGTCTCCCGGCGACCCATGGAATGGCCGGAAGTCGTAGACGACAATAATGTTCGTGCTTCCGAAGGGACCGTCGAGCACTTCGGGACGAGTTTTCCCGGCCAAGCGCGTCATATACTCGTAACTGAGTCCTTCTTTTTCAAAATACGTGGCATACTGGGCCAACTCGGGATGGGCCGCAAGCTCGTCGTCCGTGGGCTCGAATCGGTCGCTCGGGCAGCGCCACATTTCCACACTGTTCTCACAGAAAGGTCCCAGCACTTCGGTTAGCGAAGGCCGATTGAATAGGTTGTCCGTCCGCGGCGTGTTGCACACCTCCGGAAACTTCCCCCGCTCGCCCTGCTGGTCGAGGTACTGCGTCATCGCCAGCCCGCTCTGCCGCAAGTTGTTTTTACACTGCGTGCGCCGGGCCGACTCCCGGGCCGCCTGCACGGCGGGGAGGATCAGCGCCACCAGCACGCCGATGATGGCGATCACTACCAGCAGTTCGACCAACGTAAACGCGCGGCGTCGGGTCATGGGGGTACGGAACGGCAAGGTGTGTGTGAAGCTTATGCCCATTATAGGCGACGGCATTGCCGCCGCCGCCGGCAGTTTTTGCGACTAACCGCGACGCGGCGTCTTGGCCCCGCACGAGCGGTTTGGTAGATTTTCCGCACGCACGCTGGCATGTGAACCAAGAAACGAGTCGCTCCGGCGACCCGATTCTTGCAACGGCATTCCAGAAAGCGTCAACTTTTCCCCATGGTTTTACCACGGTTCGCGGCCACCTTCCGGAGCCGCCTCCTCACGCCCGACGCGCACGCGATGAACAAGCTCACCACGCTCGACTACGCAGTTTTCCTGGTTTACTTCATCGCCGTCTCGGCTTACGGCGTCTGGGTTTACAAGAAGAAGCAGCGCTCCGAGGCGTCGACCACTGACTTCTTCCTGGCCGAAGGCTCGCTCACGTGGTGGGCGATCGGGGCCTCGCTCATCGCATCGAATATCTCCGCCGAGCAGTTCATCGGCGCCTCGGGCCAGGCCTACGTCGCGGGCATGGCCGTCGCCGCCTACGAATGGATCGCGGCCATTTCACTCATCATCGTGGCCGTGTTCTTCATGCCCATCTATCTGAAGAACAAGATCTACACGATGCCGCAGTTCTTGAAGGAGCGCTACAACCCGACCGTGGCATTGATCATGGCGGTGTTCTGGCTGTTTCTTTACGTGATTGTCAACTTGACGTCGATCCTCTACCTCGGCGCACTGGCGGTCAGCCAACTTGGCGGGACAACCACCTTGCTGCCCTATATTCTGGCGCTCGCGATCTTCGCAACGATCATCACCGTCGGCGGCATGAAGGTGATCGGCTACACCGACGTCATCCAAGTGATGGTCTTGCTCGTCGGCGGTTTGGCGACTGTTTATATCGCGCTCGTTGAGGTCGCGCAGCATTTCGGCGTGGGCGAAAGCGCGCTCGCCGGTTTCAATGCGCTCCTCCAACACGCCGACACCCACTTCCATATGGTCCTGCCCAAGCCGGGGCCAGACGCGGAGCCGGAGTATGTTACCCGGTACCTGATGCTCCCCGCGGGGATGTACTTTGCGGGGCAGTGGGTCGCGAATCTGAACTACTGGGGCTGCAACCAGTACATCACGCAGCGCGCCCTGGGCGCCGACTTGCACACCGCCCGCACCGGCATCCTCTTTGCGGCGTTCCTGAAGATCCTCATGCCCGTGATCGTCATGCTGCCTGGCGTCGCGGCCTACGTTCTCTACCAGGACGGGGCGCTGCAAGAAGAGATGGTCGCCGGCGGAAAGGTTGTGGCGGACAGAGCGTATCCCGCGATCCTGACGTTCTTGCCCGCCGGCCTGCGCGGCCTGTCGCTCGCGGCACTCACCGCCGCCATCGTCGCTTCGCTCGCCGGTAAGGCCAACAGCATCGCCACGATTTTCACGCTCGACATTTACAAGCCCTACTTCGACAAGGGCGCCACCGAGAAGAAACTCGTTTGGGTCGGCCGCGTCGCCATCGTGCTCTCCATGGTCGCGGCGATCTTCTTGGCCGCCAACGACGAGAGCATACTGCGCATCGGCGGCGAGGGCGGATTCAAGTTCATCCAGAAGTACACCGGCTATGTCAGCCCCGGAATTTTCGCTCTCTTTCTCCTGGGCTTGTTCTGGAAGCGAACCAGTGGCGCGGCAGCCGTCGTCGGCGTGATTCTCGGCTTCGTGCTCTCGGTGTTCTTCGACCAGTTCGCGGCCAAGACGTTGGGGCCGGAAACGATCCTTTACACCGCCTACAAGAACGCCGACGGCGCGATGGAAATCCCGTTCTTGATTTGGATGGGTTGGTCGTTCGCCTTCACGGCGGGAGCGATGATCGTCATCAGCCTCTTTGGCCCGAAAGAGAACCCCAACGCCTACATCATCGAAAAGTCGATGTTCCGCGTAGCGCCGTCCACGATGGCGCTCATCGTCGCGATCCTGGCCATCCTGTCGGCGTTGTATGTGCGGTTCTGGTAAGCGGGGCATCAACGCCGGATCCGCTACCCACGCCTCGCAATAGCCACGGCCGCAAGGCCGGGGTTTGTAGCGGCGAACACTCGCGGCGCAAGAAAAACCCCCCGCTTGCGCGGGGGCTATCTTTACTTGTTGTCGCCGCACCTTTACTTCACGTGATGCCGACGCCGAACCTGCGTCGTACGCCGCGAGCCCTGCCCGCCGGTCGCCCGGTAGCCGTAATGCACGGCGAACCATTCGGCGTATCGTTCGCGCTCCTCGTACCCGGTGTTCCGCTCGTCCACCAGGTGACCCAGCTCGTGGATCAGGATGTTATTGAGGTAGAAGTCCTCGATCGCCGCCTGGCTCCACGTGAGCCGCCACGACCCGACGCCCGGCTCGTCCCAGACGCCGCCGTACATGCGGGCCTCGTTCACGATCATCGGCCGCGGGGGCGCCGTGAACCACTCCTCGAGCGATTCCTCCAGGGGGTACAGGTACAGAGTCTGCCCCCATTGCATACCATAGCACGGAAAACTTTGCTTCTTGCGCGTCATGCGGCTGAACTGCACCACCTCGAGCCCGCGGAGGAACTCCTGCGGCACGCGGGCGAGCCGCTCGCGGACCTGCTCGGGCGTCACGACGTGGACGTACCCCTCGCCAGGGTCCTGCACCACGATGCGATACCCGTTGTTCCGATTGGTCGGTTCATGCCAGTCCTCGGGCGGGGCGAAGGGCTCGCGCACATTGGCCGAGCCGAACTCCGGGCGCCGCGCACGAGCCGACCAGCGCACGGAGGTGCGCACGCGGCCTTTGCTCTGCCGAACCGAGGTCTTTTGCAGTCGATGGTGCGTTGACATGATTGACGTAACCTTCAAGAATCAAAACACTTGCTGCGAACAGCACGCGTCTTGATGGGGACCGGTGCGAGAGCGCGATCAGGGGCATAGCGGAGGGCGTCATGACAGGCCGCGGGGGCCGTCCAAACGCCCTTGGAGGGACACTTCTATCGTAGGCTCGGGGCAAATCGAGCGGCAAACAGAAGACGCAAGGCGTTGCCGGGGCCCGACTTGGGGACCCTGCCGGAACCCCTCCATCGGGGGGTGACACGGGTATTTGGGTAACCCCTGCTCGGGGCGCCAGATTGGCCCCTAAGATTGTTTTGCGCGAGAGCGCCACGAATGCATCACGAGCGCATGAGCAGTGCGTCACCAGGCCGATGAACGTCATCCTCTACACGCGCGCCGGCTGCCATCTGTGCGACGAGGCGCAAGAGGTGCTCGTCAATCACGGTCTCGAGCCCGTGTTGGTCGACATTGACGCCGATCCGGCGCTCCAAGAGAAGTGGAACACATGCGTCCCGGTCGTCGAAATCGACGGCAAGGTGCGGTTCCGCGGCCGCGTCGACGCGATCCTCCTGCGTCGGCTCCTCGCATCAAACGAATCCACCTAGGGCGCGTGTCCCTCACCCCCGCTGCCCACCCGCTTGCAGGTTCGCTTCGCGGAGCCAACCCCATTGGCATCCCGCCAAGCCCGCCGCGCCACGCTCCAAAAATGCGCCGCCAGCAGCGCCAGCCAAGCCCCCATCACCGCACAACTCGCAGCCCCCAGCGCGATGCCCGCCCCAGTCGCCTCCGGCCCCGCGATCAGCGGCACCCCCGCCGCGCCCAGAAACCCGCCCGCGGTGAGCCCCGAAATCGCGGCCAGCAGCGTCCGCAATGGCGCCCGCTCATGCTCGGCGAGCGGCGGCGCCGCGAACGCTGCCAGCTCCGCAGAAGTAAGCCGCGCCCGCCGCTTCGGCGCCTCGCCCTCGCCGCCGAGGCGCCCGCGCGACCACCGCTGGATCTCGA
>JANOIK010000562.1:0-3053 GCA_031407585.1 Planctomycetota bacterium
CGGTCGAGCCCGCGCTCGGCGGCGAAGTCGAGCACATCATCGTTCCGCTCGACCAGCAGCGTGCGCAGGCGGTCGTCGATGACCTCCAGCCGCAGCAGCTCGGCCGCGGGTGCGTCGAGCACCTCGAACGCCGGATCGAGCCCCGCCTCGACGGCGTTGCTTCGCAACAGCGCGGTGCAGAAGGCGTGGATCGTGCTGATGCGGGCCGCGTCCATCGACCGCATGAGCCGCTGCCACGCGTCGGCCTCGCCACGCGACGCAGCGGATTGCAGCCGCTCGAAGCAGCGGCGCCGAATGCGGTCGCGCATCTCGCGGGCCGCGGCGTCGGTGAACGTGATCGCCACCAACTGGTCAAGCTCGGCCGCCTCGGCGGCGCCTGCCGGGTCGAGTTCTGTGATAAACCGCTCGGTCAGCACAAACGTCTTGCCACACCCTGCGCCCGCGGCCAGCGACACGCTGACATCCCGCGCCTCGAGGGCGGCTCGCTGCTGCGACGTGAGTTTCTGCGGTGCGGTTTTCAAGCGGAATTGTCTTTGGGGGCGCTGGGGGAGGTCTCACGCAAAGGCGCAAAGGCGCAAAGAAAGACGCAAAGAAGAGAGGACGCAAGAATTGTCAAAAAGAGAATTCATATTTCAGATTATTGGGGACTACGACGCCAAGAGATCAACTCGCTACTTCGACTTGTCCCACCCTCGAGGTTCTTCTTCCCCCTTTGCGTCTTCCTTTGCGCCTTTGCGCCTTTGCGTGAGATCCGTTGGCCCAGGTTGGATCTCAGAGGGCGGCGTCCATTGTTTGTCGAGGCTGCGGATTTGCGCGATGCGGCAGATCGTGCGGAGGTCGCAGTGTTGCGTGCAATTCTCGTCGTCGTTGACCACGGGGAAGTGCCCGCGGCGGATCGAGGAAATGATCTCGCCGATACGTGCAGTAAGCTTCTCGCGCGTCGAGTCCCACGACGGGGCCGCGACGAGCGAACCGTCGCGCATTTCGCGGATCGGCAGCGGTCCGCCGCTGCGAGCGCCCGCGCCGAAGCCCTTGCCGCGGATGCTCCAGAACCCGGCTGACAGCGCCGCCGCCTGCCCGGCCGCGAGCAACTGCTGCTCGACCGCTAGGGCGTACAGCGGCAGTTGAATCTGTCGCCCCGCGTGGATCTCGGCGTCTCGCACCGTCGCGCGGGCGCTTGTCTTGTAGTCGATGATGTTGAACACCACGCGGTCGCCCACGCGGCCGACGTCGATGCGGTCGACCTGCCCCGCGAATTGCACCGGCTCGCTCACGCCCGCGACCGGTACGGCCAGGCGAAAGGGTTCGTCGGTCGATAGCGTGGCGTCGCCGCGCGATTCGCTATGCTTGCTCGCGGGGCCGAACCGGGCCTCGAAGTACGCCGGCTGCGGCGGCTCGTCGAGATGGGCCCACGCCATGCGGTATTCGGCGTCTTGTTTGGCAAAGCCGTCGGCCCACGCCGCGATCTGGCGCCGCTCGATCTCGCGAATCGCCGCGTCGACGCCGCGACCGGGCCGCACGGCCGCCGCGGCGGCCAGCGACGCATGAAACCGCTCGGCGATGATGGCCGCTAACTGCTCGGGGTCCGCGGAGTCGCCCTGCAACTCCGCGTACAGCCGTGCGAGCGTGTCGTGGAGCAGATGCCCCCGGCGACGCACGTCGCTCTCCAACGCGAGCTCCGGCGTCGGCTCGAGGTGCAGAAGCTGCTCGCCGAAAAAGAGAAACGGGCACTCGGCGTAACGCTCGAGCCGGCTGGGGCTCCACAGGTGATCGTGGCCGTACGCGGCATGCAGCGCGGCGGCTGCGGCGGTGGAGCTGAGCACGCCATCGAACCCGCCGAAGGCGTCGCGGCGCCCGCGGTCGGCGACAGTCTCGATCCCGGCAAGGATCGACTCGCCCACGCCATGGGACTTATTCACGAGCGATGCGAGCATGTCGCGCTCGCGCATGAGCGCCCGGCCCACGGCGCCCCGGCGAAGTTCCGAGCGCGATCGTGGTGTCTCGCCGTCGTCGACCACGTGCCGCGCGTAGTTCAGCGGCTGCACGACCGTCGGGAGTTCGGCGGGGGCAAATGCGCGCTCGAGCTCCACCAGGAACGGGCTCGCCGGCAGGGCCTGGGCCCGTTCGTCGAGCGCGGGGTAGCTAAGCGTGAGCGTCTCGGCCGGTCGCGTGACGAGTTGGTAGAACAGCAGCATCTCCGCCGAGCGGGCGTCCGCCGCGTCGGCCTCGCCGGCGCCCGTTGTCGCCCGGTGCGGGGCCGGGAACGACTGCTCGCTCAGCCCCGCCACGAACAAGTGCCGCGGCAGCGTCAAACGGGCGGCCTCGGCCGGCAGCACACGCACGCGGCCGATGGCATCGTTGGCGTCTGCGGCCGATGTCTGCGCCGCACACATGACGATGATCTCAACAATTTCCGCGAGCGAGAACTCCGCGTCGGCCTGGCCAGTGGCCGCGTCGATGCGAGCGGCGGAGCGAAGCGCGCGGGCGAGAATCGACCAATTCGCGGCTGTGTCGGCCGTCGCCGGGTGGAGCAGGCCGAGGTCATTGGCGAGCGCTCCGAGCGCGACAATCCAGCGCTCGATGCTCGCGCGCCGTGGGAGCACGTCGAGCGCCGCCGCGAGGCGTTTGAGTCCGCCGGCGGCCAGCGCCGCTTCCGCCGCCGTCGGCCGCGAGGTGCGCTCCGCGTCCTCGGCCCACGCGGCGAGGTGCCCGAAGAGCGCTCGGCGGTCGCTCGGCAGTTGCGCGTAGCGCACGCACCGCTCGACGGCGCGCCTGACCTCGGCGTCGTGCACCGGCGACTCGTCGCCCCCGGAAAAAATCCACAGCGAGCGATCGCTGGTCGTCTGCAGCACGCGACGATAAGGCCAGTCCTCGGCCGCGAGTCGTAACACGCCGAGCAGCGTTCGCACGAGCGCCGTCGCCGCGAGCCGTCGCGATCCGTCGATGTGGACCGGGACGCCGTAGTCGTCGAAGGTCTGTCGCACGCGCTCGGCCGCGTCGCGGGTCGAACGAAACGCCACGACGATGTCCGCCGGCGCCACGCCCGCGGTGAG
>JANOIK010000689.1:0-1551 GCA_031407585.1 Planctomycetota bacterium
CTGGTCGCTTAAGCGACCAGTCCGCCCCGTCGAAAACCGTCGCCCCCGCGCACCCCACGCCCCTGGAACGCCGCGGTACGCTCGCGGGCTTCTTCGCCATCCTGGTCAAAGAATTCCTCCATATCCGCCGCCAGCCGTCGACCATCTTCTTCATGCTGGTCGTGCCGGTGATGCAAACCATCATCTTCGGCTATGCCATCGAGACGCAAATCGAGCACATCCCGCTCGCCGTTTACGATCTCGACGGCCGGCGTTACGCGCGCGAGCTGGTTGAGGCGTTCGAGAACACCGACCGCTTCGACGTGGTCGTGCGTGTGAACGACGAGACCGAGTTTCGCAGTGCGCTCGTCAGCGGCGACGCGAAAGTGGGGCTCACGATTCCCGCGAACTATTCGGACCGCATCATCAGCGGCGAGCAGGCGCAGGCGCAGGTGCTCATCGACGGCAGCGATTCGCAGGTCGCCACCACGGCGCTCAACGCGGCCCAGCTACTCGGGACGAACATGTCGATCCGCATGGCCCGCACCAAGGCCGAGGCCCTGCAAGTGGCCGCCGCGCGCGGCCCCGGCGGCCGGGCGGAGCTGCCCATAGAAATCCGCCCGCGCCTGCTGTTCAACCCCGACCTCGAAAGCTCCCGCTTCTTCGTCCCGGGCCTGGTCGGCATCATCCTGCAACTGGTGACGCTGTTTCTCACCTCGTTCGCCATCGTCCGCGAGCGCGAGCTGGGCACGCTCGAGCAGCTCTTCGCCACGCCCGTCGGCCGGCAGGCGCTGCTCCTGGGCAAGCTGTTTCCCTACGCGATCGTGGGGTTCGTCGAGACGCTCATCGTGCTCACGGTGATGATCTACGTGTTCAACGTGCCCATCCAGGGCAGCGTGCCGTTGCTGCTGGCCCTCGCGATGCTGTTCATGGTCTGCTCGCTGGGGCTGGGTCTGCTGGTGTCGACCGTCGCCAAGAGCCAGGTCGAGGCCGTGCAGTTCGCGTTCGTCGTGATGCTGCCATCGGTGCTGCTCTCGGGGTTCGTGTTCCCGCGCAGCGAGATGCCGCTGCCGATCTACGCGATTTCGTTCGCGATTCCGGTGACGTACTTCATCGAAATCCTGCGCGGCATCGTGCTCCGCGGGGCGGAGTTCCGCGACCTCGTCGGCCCGGTCATCGGGCTGTCCGTCTGCTGCTTCGTCGTGCTATCGCTCAGCCTGCGACGCTTCCGCAAGCAGCTGGACTGAGGCGTCTGGCCGCGTCCACGACCGCTGTCACCCCGATCTCCGTCGAGAAGCCCTGCCCGTCTCGGCGCGTTTTTCCAAACGTCCGAACACTTGACCGTCCGTACACGTACCCTAGAATGAGTCGTTACGACCCAGTTCCGCCATTCTCGGGGTAAACCGTCATGACGTCCGCCATCTCCGCCACGCCCGCGTCCCCGCTTGTTCCCGCGTTCGATCAGCTCGCGACGACGCCCCTCTGGCAAACGCCGCTAGCACCGCCGCCGTCGGCCACGATGAAGGCGTCGCGCGGAGGGCCGCTTTCGCCCACGTCGAACGCGGAACAGCA
>JANOIK010000717.1:0-5884 GCA_031407585.1 Planctomycetota bacterium
ATCGTGGACGAATTCACCGGGCGGCTGTCCGAAGGCCGAAAGTGGCGATCCGGTATTCACCAGGCGGTCGAAGCGCAGGAGGCCGTCGAGATCACCTTCGCCACGAACCAGGCGGCGCGGATCACCGTTCAGGATTTGTTCCTGCGCTACTCGCGACTGGGCGGCATGACGGGCACCGCGAGCACGAGCGCCCGCGAGCTGCGGAAGATCTACAAGGTGCATGTGGAGCAGATTCCCACGAACCGGCCACCCGTGCGGAGGCAGCTTCCTACGCTCGTGTACGGGACGGCGGACCAGAAGTGGATGGCCATCGTCGAAGACGCACTCGCGCAGCTCGCCGTGAACCGGCCGGTGCTGATCGGTACGCGGTCGATCGACAAGAGCGAGCGGCTGACCGAGCTGCTTGCGGCGCACGGGGCCACGCCGACGGTGCTCAACGCGCGGCACGTGGAGCGCGAGGCCGAGATCGTGTCGGCGGCAGGGCAGCCGGGCAAGCTCACGGTGGCGACGAACATGGCTGGCCGCGGCACGGATATCAAACTGGGGCCGGGCGTCGAGCAACTCGGCGGGCTGCATGTCATCTGCAGTGAACTGCACGAGGCGCAGCGCATCGACCGGCAGCTCATCGGCCGCTGCGGACGGCAAGGCGACCCCGGCACGTACCGGCAGTTCTTGGCGCTTGACGACGAGATCCTGCTCGTGGGCCTGGGGCCGAAGAAGGCGGAGCGGCTGAAGAAGCAAGGCGAGAAGGCGACGGGGCCGATCGGCGGGCTCGAATCGCTGTTTCGAAAGGCGCAGCGAAAAGTGGAGCGGCGCCACTTCCGCGACCGCAAGGTGCTGCTTTATCACGAGAAGGAGCGGCAGAAGACCCAGCGGCAGATGGGGCAGGATCCGTATTTGGATACGCCGGGGTAACTGTTCCCTCGACGGCGACGTCTCATGATCTGCCCGCCCAATACCCGGGCCGTCGGCGTGCATGCGAGACGGCTACAACGACTATTGGAACGTCGTCTTTTTCGTTGAGTCGATAAAACGCGTAATACGGGAAGCGACTCACTCGAGCCCTCCGCGTCGGCTTCTTAAGCCTGATCGCTTCGTAGAGCGGGAACCGTCCAGGCGACCGTTGAATCGCGTCGATCGTTTTGCCGACTTCCTCAGTGAAGCGGCGTCCCAAGCCTAGACCGCGCTCCTCATACCATAGCGCGGCCTCAACGATTTCCGCCTCCGCGGCAGGGAGAAGTTTCAGCTTCACGATTTCTGCCGCTTTTCAATCGCTGCATGAATTCGCTTGCTCACATTTTCCCAGTCATCCGCTTGCGTGGGATCCGCGTCGTGCGCGTCGAGACGGCGCTGAAGCTCATCGGCAAATCCGGGGTCGTCCTCGTCCATAATTCCCGGTGACTTGAGGCTTTGCAGGAGCTCGTAGGCGATGTTTGCACGCTCGCCGTCGGGAAGTGAGAGAGCCGCGGCGAGGATGTCGGGCATGGCGTTGCTCATGTTGGAATTATCGCCTTGGCGTCAATGTTTTGCAACGGAAATGAAATGCAACGCCCGGTGGCAACGCGCTCCGCTGCGGAGGACCTCCGCGTCGCGGCTAACGGGAGGGGGCGAGCGCGGCGTCCGGCTCGAGCGTCACGATCACGCACTTGAAGGCGGGCGTGCGGCTCCTGGGGTCGACGCGGCGGCCGACGATGACGTTGCACTCGGGGTAGTACATCGCGGCGTTGCCGGGGCGGATGTCGGGGAACGCGTGGATGCGCACGCCGCGGAGCGTGCCCGCGGGGCCGGTCACCGCGACGCGGGAGTAGTCGCTGAGCCGTAGGCGGGCGATGTCGTTCGGGTGCAGCAAGATGACGTCACGGCCTTCGACGCCGCGGTACACGTCGTCGTCTTCGTACACCACCGTGTTGAACTGGCCTTCGCTGCGGATGGTCATGAGCCGCAGCTCGCGGTCGCCCGTGCCGTAGAGCGGCGGCAACTCGTGCGCGTGGAGGTTCGCGCGGCCGTCGGTCGTGGGAAAGCTCGTTTTGTGGAATACGCGGCCGGTGATGTGGAATTCCTCTTTGGTTTTGTCGATGTCGGCAATCTTCTCGAAGCCGGGGACGATTTTCGCGATTGTTTCGCGAATGCGGCTCGCGCTCTGCATGGCGCGCCAGTCAATCGGCGACCGCGTTTCGACTGCGCCCGCGAGCGTGGCGATGACCTCCACCTCGCTCTTGGGGCCCTCGTGCCGTGCGGGGCCGCCGTCGCTGAGGCGGATGTAGTTGAACATCGACTCCTGCGTCGTCGCTTGGGGCTCTTCGTCGCGGGCGAGGACCGGGAGGATGATCGTTTCGCGCGCGAGGCCGAAGGCGTGGCCCGTGTTGAGCGTGGTGCTGAGGTACACGATCTGGTCGAGCTTGGCGATCGCGGCGCGGGCGTAGTTGGCGTCGGGGTTGGAGCCGAACAAGTTGCCGCCGAGGCAGAAGCCGACTTTGAGTTCGCCGTTGTGGGCGCCTTCGATGCAGGCGAGCGTGTCGCGGCCGGGCGTCGTAGGCAGTTGGACGCCGAAGTGGTTTTGCAGGCGTTCGAAGAGTGCGTCTTTGAGTCGCGGAGTGACGCCGACCGAGCCGATGCCCTGCACGTTCGAGTGGCCGCGGATGGGGAGCAGGCCGGCGCCGGGGCGGCCGACCATGCCGCGCAGCAGTGCCAGGTTGGCGATGGCCTGCACGTTCTCGACGCCGTGGGCGTGGTGCGTGATGCCCATCGTCCAGGCGAAGACGGCGCCCTTCGACCGTGCGTAGTGGGCGGCGATGTCGTTGATCGCGTCGCGCGAGATGCCGCTCTTGGCCGTAATTTCCTCCCACGAGACGGCGGCGAGGCGGTCGCGCAGTTCGGGCCAGCCGTTGCAGGCGGCTTCGAGGTAGGCGACGTCGTGGGCGCTGGTCTCGACGAGTTGCTTGGCCACGCCCGTGAGCAGCGCCAGGTCGCCGCCGATGTGCGGCTGCACGTAGAGCGTGGCGATCTTCGTGCCGAAGAGCAGGCTGCGCACGTCGCTGGGGACGCTGAAATTGACCAACCCCGTTTCCACGATCGGGTTGATGACGATCACTTCGCCGCCGCGGCGACGCACTTGCATGAGCGTGCGCATGAGGCGCGGGTGATTGCTCGCGGGGTTGCCGCCGATGACGAACACGCAGTCGGCCGCGTCGAGGTCTTCGAGGTCGATGGTCGCCGTGCCGCTGCCGGTGGCCGTGGCGAGGCCGACGCCGCTGGCCTGGTGGCAGTAGAAGCTGCAGTTGTTGACGTTGTTTGTGCCGTACAGCCGGGCGAAAAGCTGCAGGAGAAATCCCGCTTCGTTGCTGCTGCGACCGCTGAAGTACCAGAAGGTTTCGTCGGGTGCGGTTGCGCGGAGCTTCGAGGCAATGCGATCGAACGCGGCGTGCCAGGAAATGGGTTGGTAGCGCCGCAGCTCGGGCGTGTAGAGAACGGGCTGGGTGAGCCGGCCGCAGGATTCAAGTTCGCGCGGCGTGAGCTGCTGGAGTTCGGCGGGGCTGTAGTTGTTCCAGAAGTCAGCGGTAATGGCGCCCTGCATGTCGGCGACCATGGCCTGCAGCGATTTTTTGCAGACTTCGGGGAAGTGGCCGAGCTCGTTGACCATGCCGCCGCGCTGGCCGCCCATGCCGAGGGCGCAGGTCTTACACGCATTTTTGGAGCGCATGGCCTTCCAGAGCGCGCGGAAACCGCCGACCTGGCGTGCTTTGCTCAGCGTGTAAAGGACGGCGGGCCAGCCGCCGCCCTTGCGGAGTTTTTTCATGGACGAGACGGGGAGCGAGGAGTCGAGGCGTGACGCAAAGTCTCGCGGAAGCGGCCGCCGACGGGTACGTTATGCAATCCATTCATGGTAACGTGAAAGGAGCACAAGATTTAGCCCCGCCGCTTGCAGCGGGACGCGCGGGGCGAGCCCCGCGGCTAAATTTGGAGGGGAGATTTTCAGGGTGGTTCCAGGTTGTGGGGATTCATGGACTCGATCGAAATAACGCCGGCGCCGGGGCCCGTTCGCGGGTCGATTCGGCCGCCGGGGTCGAAGAGCATCACCAATCGGGCGCTGGTTTGCGCGGCGCTGGCGAAGGGCCCGTCGGTGCTGCGCGGGGCGTTGGACAGCGAAGACACGCAGGTGATGATTGCGGCGCTCGGGGAGCTGGGAATCGGCGTCGCGGTCGAGGATCGGGGTCGAACTCTGCGCGTGAGCGGCTGTGGCGGCGCGATTCCGGCAACCCGGGCTGAGCTCTTTGTCGCCAACAGTGGCACGACGATGCGATTTCTAACCGCGATGGTCGCGGCGGGAAACGGGGAGTTCCGGCTCGATGGCGTGGCGCGGATGCGCGAGCGGCCCATGGGAGATCAAGTCGCGGCGATGCGCGCGCTCGGCGTTGACGTTGCGTGCGAGGGGCCGAACGAGTGCCCGCCGATCGTGGTGCGGGCCAGCGGGTTGCGCGGCGGGCAGGCGTCGATTGGGGGGTCTACGTCGAGCCAGTTTCTGAGCGGGCTCATGATGGCGGCGCCATACGCCGCGGTCGATGTGGAGTTGATCGTTGCGGACGGGCTTGTCTCGGTGCCCTATGTGGCGATGACGCGCCGTGTGATGGAAGAGTTCGGCGGCGAGGCGGCCGCTGCGGACGACTACGGCACGATTCGCGTCTCGCACACTCGACGTTACGTGGGCCGCGAGTACGCGATCGAGCCGGATGCGTCCGCGGCAAGTTATTTTCTGGCGGCGTCGGCGATCACCGGTGGGCGAGTCACCATCGAGGGCTTGTCGCGCGACAGCCTCCAGGGCGATGTCGCCTTTGCGAAGTGCCTGGAGGACATGGGCGCCGTGGTGACGTTCGCCGCCGATTCGATCTCCGTCGAGGGCCGTCCGCTCGCGGGGATCGACGTCGACATGAACGCGATCAGCGATACGGTGCCCACGCTCGCCGTCGCGGCGTTGTTCGCCGAGGGGCCGACGCACATTCGCAATGTGGCTCACATTCGCCACAAGGAAACCGATCGCATCGCGGCGGTGGCATGCGAGCTGAGGAAGCTCGGGGCGATGGTTGAGGAGTCCCCGGACGGACTGCGGATCTCGCCGGGTCCGCTACGCGGTGCGGCGATCGACACCTATAACGACCATCGCATGGCGATGAGCTTTGCGGTGGCGGGATTGCGCGTGCCGCGGTTGCGTATTAACGATCCGGGGTGCGTGGGGAAGACATATCCGGAGTTCTTTGAGGATTTGGGGCGGCTGGTTGGCGGGTAGCGCGGCGCGCGTCTCAAGCGAGCGCGGCTAAATGAATTCGCAGGTTCGCATGCCCACCGGGGACGTGGGCATGGCGCCACCTGAAAGAACCCGGAGCGGCTACGCGATCTTGGAGCCGCTTGTGCTCGTGCCGAGCCAGATTGTGCTTTCGCTGGCGGCTTTGATCAGCTCATCGGCGCGAGCGAGCAGCGAGAGGCTGGAGTCGCTCGCCGGGTAATAGGACGAGCTGGGGTCGGACGCCTCGAACCGGGCGCTGCAGTGTTGGCAGGCCACGCGCTTACCAAGATACTCGACGCGAACTTGGAGGTTCCGCCCGCATGTGGGGCATTCCTGAACATAATACGTGGCGCCGGCCATACTCACCTCCTGCGGTTGATTGAGCAGACACGCTTCCACATCTCTTCAGGCGCGGGCTTCAATGTAGCCCAAGCCAACACGATTATCAAGCTTTGAATCGCCTGGCAGGGGACGAAGAGGGGCGGGCGTTAATTTGGGATGGAATGGGGTAACGGGGGAGTTTCCCAAACGGGGTGGCTGCCGCATTGCCCTAAGAACTTAGGCCTGCTGACATATGCATTGTCTCGGACGTTGAAGAGACACTGG